>JAYSXB010000009.1:0-6219 GCA_043717775.1 Arenimonas sp. | reverse complement strand
TATAGCAATAGCGGGTGCTGCCGGACTCATCCCGGATGCGCGCCAAACGACCGGCAGTATAGGTTTCGCCCACTTGGCAATCGGCTTGGGTGGCGTCGTAATCGTAGAACACATTCTGGGCGGCGGTGGGCACGCTCACGCTGATCAAACGATTGGCCACATCGTAAGCGTAGCTGCTGGTTTTACTGCGCGCATCGGTCTGGGTTTTGCGATTCCCGGCGTTGTCATAGGTGTAAGACGTGCTGCCGGTATCGGGGCTCGATAGCGCCGTTAAATCATTCAAGCCGTTGTAGGTGTAAACGGTATTGAGGCTTTTGGGGTCGATGACTTTGGTGAGGTTGTCACGGGCGTCGTATTCAAATTGCGTGGTGGCGTTGATTTTGCCAGCGCCTTGGTCTTGAATGGTTTTGATCAAGCGATTGAGGGGATCGACATCTTGATCGGTAACGCGGTTCAAACCATCGGTGGTGGTGTTGAGATTGTCGTTGGCATCGTACGTCAGCGTGGCCAGCACGGTGCCGACCGCATTTTTGCTCTGTTGCAAGCGGCCCAGGGTGTCGTACACGCGGCTTAGGAGACGCTTGGTGTTAGAGCCTGAGTCTCTGGTGGTTTCTATTTTACGTTCGCCGGTATTACCCAATAAATAAGTAATACTGTTACCGAGGGCATCACTGATGCTGTCTAAACGGTGTGCGGCATCGTAGGTAAAGCTGACAAAATCACCGTCGGCTTGGATCACTTTGCTGACTTGGCCAGTGGCATCGTATTCCATGCGGGTAATGGCATCATCGGCTTCGCTGGTGTTGTCGCTACCGCGTGTTTTGCGGGCGGTGAGCCAGCCACGGGCCTGGTATTCCATATCGGTGATGACGTTATTAGCGTCTTTCATTTGCAAGGCACGGCCAGCACCGTCATACGTTAGGTATTCGGATGTTTGGTTCAAGGCATTGGTGACTTTCCACAAATCGCCTTTGCGATAAGCGCAGGTCGTCGGACTGCTAACGCAATTGACATGATCGTTTTGATAATAGGTAAACGTGCTGATATCGCTGACATCGGTGCGTGGACCATTGCTGGCAATCGCTAAACCGATTAATGGGCAGGTGCCTGCGGTGATATCGGCTTGTTCGCAATAGGTGGTGGTGCTTTGACGCACGCCGAGCGGTGCATTGGTTTGCGAACCACAGACATAACTCATAGCGCTGCTATTGCTTGGATCGATTTGGCACATTGCTACCACTTGGCCGCGGGTGTTGTAGGCGTAGGTAGTTTTGGCTTCGAGCGTGTTGGCTGCGTTTAATACGCGGCGTTCGGTTGGCACATTGAAGGTGGCGTGCCAATCGGTTTGGGTGGTGCGTTTGGTGGCGGCTTGATTGGCGGATTCGATTTTTTGTGTCAGTAAACCACGCGCGTCGTAGTCGGTATCCGTTGTGGTACCGGCGAAATCGGTTTCGATATCGGTTTTGCCGTTAGTGTCGTAAGTGCGTGCAGCGAAATTCACGCCGCAAGCAGGGCAAGCACCGCTCATCGATGTGATTTTTTGGACGCCATTGATAACGGCGAAATTATAAGTACGTGATTGGTTGTAAGGGTTGGTGATCAGGCTGCTGCCGTCGGTATTAAACACGAGCGACACCTTATCAATACCCGAACCTGGCGCACCGTGTTCGCTGCTTATCGCCTGACCTGAAGTGTTGTATTGCCAGTTGGCGTATTGAATACCGCGCTCGTCGAACAAACCGGTGAGCTGATACGTGGTGGCATTGGTGCCATTGCCGTATTCGTAACGACGATACGGATTGTCTGTGGCATTGGCGGGGGTTGCATCGGGATAAATCGCACGCTCTAACATGCCGTTAGCGTCGTATTGATAACTGATTGTTTTGCCATCGGGTAGGCCGACGGTGGTGAGGCGATCTTTAAGATCGGTATTACTACTGCCTGTTGGAATGTTTTCAAAATATTGATAAGCAAACGTGAGCGAGCGACCTTCGTCATCGACTACGGCAATTAGTTGATCCACATTATATTGCATGGTCAACATACGGCCGTTGCGGTCTTCAATACTTAGCAACAAGCCTTCTTCGCTATAGCGTTCTTTGTTGTCGCTATTATCGGTGTAAATCCAGCCGCCACCCACGCTATGTTCCAAGCGTTCGGTGAAGCCTGCATCAGGCGTCCAAATACCATTGACCAAAGTGAAATATTGACGACCGCTATCGGGGCGATCAAGCACTGCAGTTGTCAACGAGTAAGCAGTGTTGTCGGTATAGCTTAGTGAGCGATCATAAGTATGTCGCCAGTTATTACCTAATAAACTCTGCGCCCGATGGGTAGCGCTGATATAAAAGCGATTAAAACTCAAGGCCGAACTGGCAGAGGAATAATCGTTCTCGGTTTGTGTTTTATAGCCCAATCCACCGTGAATAGGATTCGTTTGATTCTTGAGTGCTTCGTTACATTGTGGGCAATCGTTTTTATCGGGCATGGGGATGTTATCGGGGGCCCAACAAAAGCCATTCGCTCGGTAAAAGCCCGTGGGGCATGTCAGCTCCCGTTGCTTGGTGACCGCGACTCCTTGCGTCCACGGATTATCACATCGCGTTATAGTTCCCGCAGTGTCATAGAGAAATAAGCTGCCGCCTATTGCGCTATGCTCACGCCTAGCTGAAATTTCGGTGTGCACGCCATAAACGCCATCACCATATGTGTACCCCCATTCAGAGGCAGAGCCATCGACAAAAGAGATACAGGCTCTGGGCCACGCGTTAATGTAATTAATACCTGCATTGACAGCGGATGATTCAGAGCTGTGGTTGTATGTAGCCTCGCCATTAAAATACAGCGGCCAACTCTCAACATATGATCCGTATTTCCAAGGACCTTTGATGTAATTTTTAATTTGATCCGCAGAAGCACTTTGCGCGATCAAAGCCATCAATAAAATCAAAAGAAATTTAATGCGCATAACAAACCCCAGAAAGATTTTGGCAATCAACACAAACAAAAAGCAAGGCTTTCGCCGTGCTGGAAAGTCGTCATTCTACCTTCACGCCTGCGCGATGGGTAACAGTTTGTGACATGGCATCTGGTTATTAGCAGGCTATGACAGCAAGCCTTTTCGGTCGCCCGCAAGCGGGCTCCTGCGTGTAGCGGGGTAAGCGCTGGCCAAGGCCGGTCGCTTTAGACAAATGGCGATATCGCCTGAGCGTAGGAGCGAGCTCTGCTCGCGAAAACCTGCGTTGAGGCAATTCGCGAGCAGAGCTCGCTCCTACGGGGAATGTGTTGCAGTGTTTCGCGCTCTTGAGCGCTCCTACGGGGAGAGTATCGCAGCGTTTCGCGAGCAGAGCTCGCTCCTACGAGAAACATACCGCATAGACATTGGTGGGCGGTGCCCACCCTACTACTTCGCTTGAACAAACGACAAGGAATGGGCGCTGCAAGCAGGCGCCCCTACGGGGTGCGTGGGAGGGCCGTAAGGCCCGAATGGTCGAGGCGAAAGAGCGTCGGGCCTTATGGGCCTCCCGCAGTGTGGGTGTGTGGAAGCATCGAAATATCGTTGTAGGGTGTAGATGGTGCGCTTGAGCGCTCCCTATCACCAATCAAGCTGTTTGCCAGAAACCCGATTAACAATAAGCAATGAGTTTTCACCTTCAATAAATGCCAGAACACAATGCGGCAACAGATTTTTGTCTGGGTTTTGTTCTATATCGAAAATTAGTCCATTCCCTTACTCATCTTTTTCACCCTATAAAACATTGAACTTGTTAATCTAGACGGGTTCGTAATGGGCGACACAAAAACATTCAACGAGGCGCTATGAAAAAAATAATCATGCTTTGCCTGATGCTGGTCATGACCGCCTGTGGTGGCCCGGTAAAACGCGTGTTTCCACCGCAGGTTAGTGTGCAGGAAATTGTATTGCAGGCTGATGGTCAGGTGAGTGTTAAATTCCGCATTCAAAATTACAGTACTGTTCCGACTAATTATTCGCATATTACCGGGAACTTGAAATTTGGTGATATTGACGCGGCCACGCTCGACTTTAATCCATCAATAAGTGTTGGCCCCGGCTCCAATGAAATTGTTCAGCAAAATTTTCGTTTGAATACTTCGGCACAAAACGCGATTAATACCGCCATCAAAAATCGTAGCCGCCTGAGTTATAAACTCAGCGGCGAAATCACCAGCAGCGAGCCGCGCGGTCGCTACGAAATCAAATACGAAAGCGCGCTCAATGCCGTCCCCGGCTTGAGTGGCACCCTGCGATAACACTGGAACTATGACTCTATGAATAACTACACCGCACCACAACGCGACATGAAATTTGCCCTGTATGAAGTATTGGAATCGGAAAAACTTTTCGCAAAACTGGGTGTTGCCAATGCCGACCGCGAGTTAATGGACGCGGTGCTAGAAGAAGCGGCAAAGTTTACCCAAACAGTACTCGCTCCTTTGAACGCCATTGGCGACGCACATGGCTGCGTCCACGATAAAAATACCGGCGCTGTAACGACGCCGCCCGGTTTCAAGGAAGCCTACGCGCAGTTTGTTGATGGTGGCTGGAGTGGCTTGACCGCGCCTGAGGCCATGGGCGGTCAGGATTTGCCTGAGTCATTAGGCGCCGTTTTCAAGGAAATGATTGATGCTGCCAACTTGGCGTGGGGTAACTACCCTTTGCTTTCGCATGGCGCAACTGAAGCCTTGAAACACCACGGTGAAGATTGGCAGAAAGAAGCCTTTCTCAAACCCATTATTGAAGGTCGCTGGACCGGCACCATGTGTTTGACCGAACCGCATTGTGGTTCGGATTTGGGCTTGTTGAAAACAGCCGCAAAGCCCAATGCCGACGGCAGTTATTCGGTTACCGGCACCAAGATTTTTATTACTGGCGGCGAACACGATTTCACAGACAATATTATTCATCTTGTGTTGGCGCGACTGCCCGATGCACCCGCAGGCACCAAAGGTATTTCCTTGTTCATCGTGCCGAAAAATAAAGTCGCGCGCGACGGCAGCATGGGCTCAAAAAATACGCTGTCTTGCGGTTCTATTGAACACAAGATGGGCATTCATGGTTCGGTCACTTGCGTAATGAATTTTGATGGCGCAGAAGGCTATTTAATCGGCCAAGCCAACAAAGGTTTGAACGCGATGTTTACCATGATGAACACCGCGCGCTTGGCGGTGGGTTTGCAAGGTTTAGGCTTGATTGATCGCGCTTTCCAAAACGCTCTTGCTTACAGTCGTGATCGTTTACAGATGCGCTCGCTATCGGGCGCCAAGTTTCCCGACAAACCTGCCGATCCGATTATTGTACATCCCGATGTTCGCCGCATGTTGCTAACGTGTAAAGCGCTTGCCGAAGGTGGCCGCGTAATGGCGCTTCACGCTGCGCAGCAAGTCGATATTCTGGAGCGCAGTACCGACGATGAAGAACGCAAAGCGGCCGACGAATTACTGAGCTTCCTCACGCCCATCGTAAAAGGCCTACTCACCGAATGGGCCAATGAATGTACTTATCACGCGCTGCAATGTTTTGGTGGCCATGGCTATGTGCAGGAATGGGGCATGGAACAATTAGCCCGCGACGCCCGCATCACCACGATTTACGAAGGTACTACTGGTATTCAAGCACTAGATTTATTGGGCCGTAAAATCATGCAGCAACAAGGCGCCGGCATGCGTCGTTTCCTGGCAATGATTCAACAATTTTGCGAAGCCAATGCGACTAAATCCGAGCTGACTGAATTTGTATTGCCACTGGCGGAAGTGACCAAGCAGTGGGGCGAGTTGACGATGGAAGTCGGCAAAAAAGCCACCAGCAATGCCGATGAAGTCGGTGCAGCATCCTACGACTACCTATTTTATTCGGGTTATGTCGTGATGGCTTATTGGTGGGCACGCTCGGTTGCTACTGCAAATGAAAGTGGCCATAACGAAGATTTCAAAACCATGAAACGTGAAACTGCCCGCTTCTATTTTGCCCGCCTGCTGCCAAGAATTCACGCGCATGCAGCAGCAATGCGCAGTGGTTCAGCAACGACACAAGCTTTGAATGCGGATTTATTTGATAGCTGATTGAAGGCAATGTGAGTGTGTTGAAGGTCGGCATTCCCCGGCCTTCAGCAGCGTTCATGCAGACGCTGGCTTAGATACTAATTTTTAATACGGAAAATCAATGCGCCTATTTGCCGTTTCTTTATTGCTGGCTACCAG
>JAYSXB010000080.1:0-5019 GCA_043717775.1 Arenimonas sp. | reverse complement strand
TATACACCGGTGCAAATTTTGTCTCGGCGCGTGCCAGCGGCATGACGGGAGCGAGTTTTAGTAGTTGACCAAAGCGAGTGAACAAGCCATCGCCAATACCAAAAATCACCGAGGGTTCAAAAATGGTCCAAGCCAAGCCCGATTGCTTTACCGCTTGTTCGGCTTCGCCGCGTGATTTCAAATAATAACTTTCGCCGCGACCGGCATTGAGCGAACTCATTTGCAATAAACGATTGACTCCGGCATTTTTGCAGGCTTGAATCAGGGTTTGCGTGAGCTGTACATGGGCGTGATGAAAGCCGCGGCCGTTATCACCTTTCTCGTTCAAAATGCCGACCAGATTAATAACGGCATCTGCGCCTTGAATGGCGTGTTGCAGTTTTTCAGGATCATAAACATCGGCATTGATTTGTTTCACCGTTGGCGGCAACAAACGCAATAAATGCGCATTTAAATTACGACTCAAAATCGTAATGTCGTGTCCGTCTTGCTGCAGGCGCCGGACTAATGCGCGGCCCACAAATCCGGTGGCGCCTAGGATGACAATGTGTAATGGCATTAGAGTGGTTTCACTGTAGGTGGTGGTGGGCAAACAAAAGCGCGGCGTTGGTTTTGGTTGAAGCGGCCCAGCATGCGGTCGGTCAATGAAGTGGCACTTCTATCCAGACGCCAATCGTAAACTACACTGAAAGCTAAAACACGCGAAACATAATCGCGGGTTTCTTTGTAGGGAATGGTTTCAATCCAGAAATCGGTTTCAAGGCTTGGGCGGGCGTCTTTCCAGCGCGAAATAGGCGCTGGGCCCGCGTTGTAGGCGGCGATGGCGAGATACGGGAAGCCATCGTAGCGGTCCAGCATTTGCCGCAAGTACGCGGTGCCCAGTGTGATATTGGTTTCCGGCTCGTACAGGCTTTCGCCGCCGCGCCACGGAATGCCCAAGCGCGCTGATACTTGCGCACCAGTGCCCGGCAAAATTTGCATCATGCCGCGTGCGTCGGCGGCAGAGCGTGCATGCGGCATGAAAATACTTTCGGCCCGCGTTTGCCCGGCAACCCAGGAAGGATCGAGCGAATTAATTTTTGCCTGCTCGCGTAAATGGTGCTCGTGGTGCAATGGAAAGCGCAGCGAATAATATTGCAAATCGGTCGGCGTATTGCCGATAGAAAATACCGCACGGTCGTACCAGTTTTCTTCTTGCGCCAAGGCAATCGCGACTTTCTTTTCTTCGGGGCTAAAACTATCGAGTGCTGCATTAAACTCTTTCAATGCAAAGTTCACACGATCAATCGCAAACAATTCAAAGGCGCGCACAATGCGGGCATCATTGGCCACTTTTTGAATCACTGCGCGATTATTACTAGGTTCCAGCGGGCACAAGGTGTAGGGCAGATTCAAGCGATCTGCCGCCAGCCAGCCATGAAAGTTCGCGTTTTGTGCAGCTTTGACAAATAATATTTTTGCCGATTCTTTCTGGTTTAAACGTTCGCGTAAGCGGCCTTCAAAATATTGATATTGCGCGCTATTGCGTTGTGTGCTGCCCATTTTTTCGATGCCGGCCAGTGCGGCAACATCGTCGCCGCGGCTCATCGCTTCACGCACGCGCCACTCGTGCAGCTTTTCATCGTAAGCCACTTCGGGCACGGTATTCAGACGTTGCGCTGAATTGGCACCGTAAGAAGCCACGGTCCAAAGGGCTATTTCATTGAGCACGCGGCCGCTTTCTTTATCGAGCAAGCCAAGCACAGGCGTAATGATTTTGACTTGGACTTCGGCTGAGTCGGGGTTGCGTTTCGCCAAACGCACTAAACCTTGCACCACCATTTGTCGGCTACGTAATGTTTTTGGCCAGGCGTTATATTTTGCGTGCGGGCTATCAATAAATTCAGCATAACTATTTGCTAAGAAGGCATCGTTGGCGGGCAGGGCGAGTGCCAAGGCACGCATCAAACTGGTTTGGTTTTGTGCCGCCGCCAATTCAATACGTTGCCAACGCAAATTGTTGTCAAGTTTATTCAATTGACTTAAACGCGTGAATACCGCATCGCAGGAGTTCGGTAAGGATTTTCCATTGAGCCAAATTTTCTGGCTATCGCGGACCCAGGTCTCATCGGTTTTGTTGGCTGCCATGCGGGCATTTAAATCAGCGCATTGCAGTTCATCGTCATTGCTACCGGTGTAATAACGGGCAAAGTTTACCCAGTCTTTTTGATTGCTTAAATAATTCAGATAAGCATTTCGTAACCAGTCACCGGCTGCCATGTTGGGATAGCGCTGTATTAATGCCTCAATATTTTTTTGATCATCATTGTTAAGTGTCGTGGCATTCAAGCGTTTTTTAAATGCCAATACTTCGAGCCAACTAAATAGTGGATGCTCGGCAAGGCTTGCTTTTTCGCGGGCATCTAGTTCATCGCGCTCGCTTGCTTCAAGTGCAGCTCGAATACTGCCACGCTGCGATTTCCATTCATCTGCCTGTGATGGCAAGGCAAGTAACCACAAAAGTACAAAAATAGTTATGATGATTTTTTTCATGGGCCTAGTTTAGCCGATGCCATCAATAATTCCGCGTGAACAGGTTGATAAGTATGGGCTTTGAATGGCTGTTGTATCCGCTTGCCGGAATATTGGCGGGCTTGATGGCGGGATTATTGGGCGTGGGCGGTGGCCTGGTTTTAGTGCCGATTCTGGTGTTTCTTTTGCCACATCAGGGTGTCAATGATGCGAACGTAATGCCGATGGCATTGGCAACTTCATTGGCGAGTATTTTTTTGACGGGCATTTCTTCGGCCTATGCGCACCATAAACGCGGTGCCGTGTTGTGGGTAACGACCTATTGGTTGGCACCGGGGTTATTGTTTGGCGCCGCCTTGGGCGGTGTGTTCGCTGTTCAGTTAGAAGCCCGAACGTTGAAAATAGCGGTCGCAGTTTTTTGTGTGCTGGTCGCAGTACAAATGTTGCTTGCATGGCCTAAACCCAAAGTCATCGTTGAAAACAAACCCGTCAGCGGGGCGCTATATAGTCTGGCCGGCACGGTGATTGGTTTTGTTTCCTCCATTGTTGGCATTGGTGGCGGCAGTCTGACCGTGCCTTTGTTAGTCACCAATGGCGTTGCGCCGGTGCGTGCCGTCGGTACTTCCAGTGCTTGCGGTGTGGTGATTGCGTTATCGAGCGCAGTGACTTACGCGAGCTTGACGCCCACTACCGAAATGCCGGTTGGCAGCCTGGGTTTTGTGAATGCGCCGGTCGCATTATTAATTGCCGTGGCTTCGATATTAACTGCCCCGTTCGGTGCGAAATGGGCGCATCGACTACCAGCCGCCCGCTTGAAACAGGTTTTTGCCGGTTTTTTGCTACTGGTCGCCGCTATTTTGGCCAACCACGCGTTTTGATTCTGGCGTAGGAGGCCGCTTGCGGGCGACGCGGTGAGGCGAAATTGCACGTAGGGGGCCGCTTGCGGGCGACGCGGTGAGGCGAAATTGCACGTAGGAGGCCGCTTGCGGGCGACGCGGTATTCGGTCGGGCCCAAGGGCCCTCCTACGGATCTTGCATCAACTACGATTAAAGTCACCTATTGCCTTGACCAACTCTGTCATGCATAGCCGCTCAACATCCGTTAAATGCGGGTTCCAGGTATCCATCAACAATATCGTGCGAGTGTTATTACTCCGGTTCCACGCTTCATGCAAAAAAGTATCATCAAAGGCGAAACATTCTCCGGCTTTGCCCGGAACAATATTATCTTGAACTTTCAGCGCACAATTCTCTGGCACGATTAAAGGCAGATGCACCACCGAGCGAATATTGCTGGTGCCGTAATGCGGCAAAATATGGGTACCGGCGGTCAGCATCGAAAAACAAATTTCCGGTGCATGCTCACTAATTCTTACCAGCGGTAAAGACTCGAGCGCAGCAGAGGTTTGCGGGCAAGCAAGGTGATGTTCAAAAAGTTTTTCGCCATGGCGATAGAAAAAATACGCATCCCAGTTGGGCTGATCACCACCGAGATAATCCGAGGCTTTATCGGCTTCGCTTAAGCTTAAAAAAGGTGATAAAGCATTTTTCTGGCTGAGTATATTTTCAGCTTCGTTGCGAATTGCCTCAAAATTATTTTCGAGCTGCTCGAGCCATGGAAATAAATCACGTCGAAAAACCGGCGTTTCCGGCAGGCCAGGGAAATACATGAAGGTAGGTTTTTGTTTTGAATCTGCAGAAACCAGCTGTTCAAACCCCAACACGCCTTTCACGCACAAATCTACGCGCTGTAAATCGTCTTTACCAAAACGCAGAATCAAAGGCTGCATCAGGTTTTCATAAAGTTCCGCACGACCGCGATTCGCAAGTTCCGAAGCATGGCGAACATCATTCAATAACCAAGGTGGCGTTGTGGTTTCATCTAGCCATAATCCATCGCGCTGCGCTTGGCTTAGCGCCGCCAAATAGGTTTTAACAGCCTCGCTTTGTTTACCTTGGTGCTCCAAGGCTTTGCCAAGATGCAAACGTGCGGCATGCATTTTCGGTGATAGCTGCAGGCATTGTTCAAACGCGCTTTGTGCCTGCGGCCACTGTTCGAGTGCTGAATGCGTCAGTGCCAAGCTGCGCCATAGTGCGGCATTGCCGGGGTTGGAACGAGTCGCAATTTGCAGATGATCAAAAGCTTGCTGTGGATTTCCGGCTTGCATCGCCACGCGGGCTAAAAACGTGCGGGCTTCGATATTAAACGCATCGTTTTCCAACACGAGGGCAAAGGCTTTTTCAGCGCGCGCATCATTGCTCTGAACATACTGCCGCGCCTGATTTAATAAAGCTTCAATAATCGCGCTCATATTTTTGTGGCTTCAACAAAGAGCGAATAATAGGCATCGCCAAATTTTGCACTCGCCACTTGGCTGTGTTTATCCACTTGGAGCGCTGCGTATTCGCTGGCCATAAAACTTGAGCGAATAATAGTTTTGAAACCTGCACGCTGCAGCGCCCGCTCCAGCGTTTCAAAATCATAGCCAAATTTATGCGCTTCAAATA
>JAYSXB010000079.1:0-5027 GCA_043717775.1 Arenimonas sp. | reverse complement strand
ATGCTTAAACAAAGTGGCGTGGCACTTAAATCCTGCGGTGCTTCATTTAATTCTTCCGAGCCGCTTTGTTGTGCGCGTTCTACTTCGCTCAATAAACTTAGCGAAAGCGTATTTTTTTCGCGCGGTGGCAAGCTCGCCGCGTTTGCGTCACGGTGCAATAACCACCAACTGGCAGTGCCAAGATTCAGACAAATTAAAAATACGAAAATACTACGCAACATTATTATGAATTTTCCAGATGGCAAGCCAGCAAAGCCAAGCCTTCAAGCACAAGCATGGGTTTATAGACCACATTATCGTGCAAATGCGGCAATAATGCTGCTGCATCACCGCCTGTTATCAATAATGGCAATGCCGGTTCATTTAAAAGCTGGCTGGCTTCACGCCAGCTTTTTTCGATAATGCCAAGCACCATATAGCGAGCGCCGCTAGCCAAAGCATCGGCGGTATTGTCGGAAAAACCAAGTGGTGTGCCCGATAAATTCCTGAAATTGGCAAAGCGATTTTCCATTGCCTTATGAATAATGGTTTCGGTCGCCGTTATCATTCCGCCATGGTGCTGGCCATTGGCTTGCAGCACATCAAGGGTTAAGGCACTGCCGACCGATACAATCAAGGCCGATTTTTTTGATTGATGCGCCGCCAATAAACCCAGAAAACGATCAACACCCAATTGCTGTGGATTAGGGTAAGCAACGCGAACACCCAATGCTTCGGCTTGGGTTTTTACACGCGTGACAACAAACCCGGCAGATACCAATACCGATTCAATACTCGAATTAATTTCTACACTCACTACCGAGGCGAAATAACACTGGTTGTTTTCAGCATCAGCATTGATATGGGTTTCTAGCTGCGTAATAAAATCCTCCGCATCCAATGCAATTGCGATCACCGGCGCCAGCAAACCGTCCACCAACAAATGGGATATTTTGCAGCGCGTGTTGCCACAGTCGATTAATAAAGTCATAGCACTCACAATGGCCTTAGGCTAATTTCGCCAGAATGATAATGCCGTTCAACACCGTCCTGCTGCAAGCGTAATGCCCCTTGCTCGGTAATGCCCAAGATGCGGCCTTTGTGAATGCGAGCACCATCAAGTAATTTAACGTCCTGATTCAAGAGCACATCGTAATCTGGCCATTGCGATAAAAACCCGGCCGCACCCTCGTCTTCAAAACTTTGCAAGCCAGGCAATAAGCCATTAAGCAAAGCGCCGAGCATTTCATTTCGCGACAATAATCTCTCGCCGGCCTGTGTCTGCAAATCAGTCCAGACCTGGTCAATATTACTGGCAGAATGAAGCGGCATTCTGACGTTTAAACCAATGCCAATTACCACGCTTATCTCTGCATTGGCTTCGCCAGAAACCTCAATCAAAATTCCGCCGCATTTTTTGTTTCCATCGGCATATATATCATTCGGCCATTTTAGCCCAACCTCGGTAAAACCCTGCGCACGTAAAGTTTTTGCAATCAATACACCCACCACCAAGCTCAAACCCGATAAAGCAGGCAAGCCTTTATTGAAACGGCGGCGCAGACTCAAATAAATATTGGCCGCCATCGGTGAAGCCCACTGGCGACCCAGACGACCACGGCCCGCGGTTTGTTGCTCCGCAAGAAAAATATCGGTACCGGGTTTTTGTTTAGCTTCGGTTTTTGCCCAAGAATTAGTTGAATCAATTTGTTCAACGATATGAAAATCGCCCAACTGTTTTTTTGCAGCGTTATTGAGATGAAGACAAATGCGATTTTGATCCAGCCACTCTGCCGGGTATTTTAAAAAATAGCCTTGCCCGGATTTTGTTTCGATTTCAAAACCGCTTTCACGCAAATGCTGGATGCGTTTCCATACTGCGCTGCGACTGATACCCAATTGTTCTGCCAGCAACACACCGCTGACGGGTTTTTGCGACAATAACAATAATAGCGCACGATCAATCACACCGACTTCCCGAACACGGCATGCCAGGCGCGTTGCCAAAGCATGGCTTTATCAAAACGATATTCATTTTTTTGAAGCAGCCGTTGCATATTGCTGCGGTGGGTAAATAAAATTAAAAAAGCGGCGGCGGCAGAAAATATCAGCACGGGCATCGGCGCTTTGCTGATTAATGCCAACACCAACAAACTAAAGCCTGCCAGCACGGTAGATAAGCCGACATAGCCCGTCAAGCTCAAACATAAGCACCAAGTAAGCACCAATACCAGCAGGGCAAAAGGCGATAACAATAGTAAACCACCCACTAAGGTAGCCGCACCTTTGCCGCCACGAAAGCCATGAAACACTGGCCATACGTGACCCACTACTGCACACAACAACGCAACATACGGTATGACATGCAAGTTTGCAGGCGATGAAAAACGCAAGGCCAAATAGACAGCTAATGCACCTTTGCTGACATCAATTAAAACAACACCGAGTGCAAACTTAAGCCCTTGGGTACGAAAGGCATTCGTGCCACCGGCATTGCCGCTACCTTGCTGGCGAATATCGACACCACGGAAACGACCCAGAAATAAACTACCCGAGATCGAACCCAATAAATAAGCGAATACTAAAATGAAAATATCGAACATAGATATCGACTATACGTTTTACAGAACCGGCTGCACTGAAATAACCAGAGCGCCGGGCCCTGCATGAGCGCCCACTGCGGGGCCGGTTTCAACACACCATGCGTCTTGAAATGGAACCAGTTTTTTCAGCTCGGCCACTAGCACTTCACCCTCTTGCGCTGCATCACAATGGCCCACAATCACTCGCCATTTTTTAGTGTGATCAATTGATTTTGCAATGTACTGTGCAAAGCGTCTTGGAATATCTTTTTTACCAAAAAATGCGCTATGCGGTTTTAACTTGCCTTCCGGCGTTACCTTGACCATCGGCGTTAAGCCTAACCATTCGGCCACCGGTTTCGCCCAACGCGGTACCCGTCCGCCGCGAACGGCATGGCTAATTTCGCGAGCGATGGCCCAGGTTTCGGTTTGTGGTTTTAATATTGCCAGCAAACTCATAATGGCTTCTGCACTTTCACCGCGCTGTGCTGCTTCGGCAGCGGCAATGGCGAGCAAGGCTTCGCCTCCGGCGGCATTGGCAGTATCGAAAATAAAACTGCGATCAACATGCCCTCGCTGCGCGGCGGTCTCAGCTGATTGCAGGGTGCCGGACACTGCCCGCGATACGCCCACATAAACAAAGGCGGGATGATGCGATAACAAAAATTCGAATTGTCGGCGGAAATCGCCCGGTGATGGTTGGCTGGTTTTCGGCAAGACAATTTCGGTACGCAATTTGCGATAAAACTCGGCCGTACTTAAACCGATTTTATCGAGATAATCATCATCGCCAAAATTCAATCGCATCGGCACGACATGGATATTAAGCTGCGCGGCCAAGCCTTCGGGTAAATCCGCTGCGCTGTCGGTAATGATGACAACACCACCAGCGCCTTGACTACTGCGTTTCTGCGCGTGCATGTCATCGGCTTTGGTAGATTCGACACGACCAAAACGCGCCGCCAATTCAAACAAGGCTTTGGGGTTGGCAACATGCGCATGTAAACGTAAGCGCGAATGCGAACCTGCCACCACAACGCAGGAGGCTCCAAGATCGGTAACAGCGGCTCGCAGACTCGCACGATCCAAACCCTCGCCGACTAATAAACATTCACTACAAAAACGATGCTCGGGGTCTTCATCACTCAAATCGCCATGCACTTGCGCCGCTTCTAAATCAGCGCGGTTGTCGAGCACGCTGTCAGCTAAATCCCATTGCCCGGATTTCAAATATTCATCGATGCCTTCGAGCATATCGACAAACCCTTGAGCACCGGCATCCACCACACCCGCTTTTAACAAGACCGGGAGTTGTTGTGGCGTGTAAGCCAAGGCACGACGGGCATTTTGCAGCGCTTTATCGAACCAAAGCTTGGCATCGGTAATATCGGTACGCGCCTCAAGTGCCTCGGCAAAAGCCGTAATCACGCTCAAAATGGTGCCTTCCTTCGGGTCTGCTAAAGCACTCCGAGCAGAGCTGGCACCCGCACGCACGGCTTGCGACATGGCGGCAAAATCAATACCCCGCACCACGCCCACCGCTTCTGCCACGCCTGTAAAAAACTGCGCCAAAATGGCGCCAGAATTACCGCGTGCGCCGTCGATGGCGTCGTCGCCGACTCTTTTCAACAGCACGCCCGCGCCCGGCGTACGCCGACTCAAGGCACCGGTGAGCACATTGCCAAGGGTGAAAGCCAAATTACTGCCGGTATCACCATCGGCAACCGGAAACACATTGATTTTATTGAGCGCCTCGCGCTGCGAAATAACCCGCCTAGCGCCCGCAATCAAGGCACGACGAAGGGCCGGGCCGCGAATATGGATTGGGGGTAGTGGGTTTAGGACGGCACTCATTCGGGGCTAAGTCTGCCGGAACTGCCGTCATATAACTAGGCATGCCTTTATGCTGCACTGCAAAATAACATCTAACTCACATTTATAAAAAAATTAGGGCTAAAATGCCCAGACTTTGCAACCTTTTGCAAGGCAGGTGCATCTTACTGGCACTAGGGCTTTGGGGACGATTCAAATGAATTCTTCAGTTTTTTTATTTTTACTATTACTGATTGCCAATCCAACTTTCGCTGCCGCCAATACCAATGGCGATGAACCCAACGTCTGCCCAAAAGTACGCACCAGCACACAAGCCAATACCACACAAGAAAACGATAGCATTAGCGCAGCGCCAGTGGTGCCGGCACGCCCAACGCCGATACGCGGCACACGCAGTACCGCACCACGCACAGTGTCGCCACGTTGGCACTCGATGCTGCCGGGAATGTTTCGCTGACATACGTCGGGCCGGGGCCCGAGCTACGCGACTTCGGTTGGCTTGGTGGATGCCACCAAAAGACGGTGGCATCCACCCTACTTAATTTTAATTACGCTTTACGCACCTGTCAGAAATATTTCGACGTAGGGTGGAACCGCCCGCTCTTGGCGATTCCACCGTGTATTGCGATGATG
>JAYSXB010000078.1:0-12950 GCA_043717775.1 Arenimonas sp. | reverse complement strand
TAATCAGAATAACCGGCAGCTTCGATTGGTTGGAGGCGCGGATCCATTCCAGTAATTCCAGGCCACAGCCATCTGGCAGCATCCAGTCCAGCAGCACTAAATCGACCGAGCTTCCCCGCACATGGCGGCGAAAGCTATCGGTGTCGGCAAAGCTATGGACTTCAAAGCCAGCGCTTTCTAGTAAAGTAGCGACCAATAGCCGGTGGCTGGGGTCGTCTTCAACATGAGCCACTTGGGGGCGAGGGGGTACCCTGTTTTCCACTATTTTTCAACTCGTGATGTTCAAACAGTGATTAATGTAACAATTTGTAGCATGTTGCGATAGCGTGTATCGACTTCTATCGGTATGAATGGCGTATTTTTTGCTGCAAGTGGTTGGCTGTGATTCAGTTTTTCGATAATTTCGCTTGGTTTTAGGCAAAAGCGCGCCTTTGGATAAAAATTATGCGGTTTAGTTCGGTTTTCGGGAATAAAGGCAGTGTCGCGCGCAGATTAAGCCTGAGTGTGTTGATTGCCAGCGTTCTTCTGATTTTCTTGTTCTCATTGGCCCTGCTGAGCGCCGAGGTGGTCGCTGACCGCAGCAAGGAAGAAAAGCATATTCAAAATATCAGCAGAATCATGGCACTCAATGTAGCGCCAGCGACTTTTTTTGATGATGAAAAAATGGCAAAGCAACAGCTACTCAACTTGCTGGCTTACCCCAATATTATTCAGGCCAGGATTTATCGTAACGACGGCAGCGTGTTGTCGGAAGTCACTTGGGACAGAGACAGGTCGGCCAGCTCAAATCACTCGGCTGAGCGCGGCAAAGCGTTTAAAGACGCAGAAAGCTTGATAAACAGCCAAGATATCAAAATTAAAAATACCGTCATTGGTCGATTGGAGCTTTCGACAAAATATATTCAATTGCAGGATCGGCCTTATTGGTTTTATTGGTTGATCTCGGTCGGCTTATTCATCGCTGTTTGTTTTAGCGTTTATACCGCATGGCGTACCAGCAAAGTCGTGCACAAGCCTTTGCAGAATATGCTGGAAAAAATAAAACAGGTAACCCAATCGACTGATTTTAGTGAGCGCGTTGAAGTACAGAGTGAGGATGAAATCGGCGATACCGCCATCGCTTTCAATCATCTATTGGCACACTTGCAAGAACGCGAAGTCAATGCCTACGGTTATCAGGATCAACTTGAAGCATTGGTAAATCGTCGCGCCCGTGAAGTTGAAGTGGCCAATGAAAGTTTACAAAAAACCGTGTATGAACTAGAAGTGGCGCGCGATACCGCAGAAGCGGCCAATCGTGCAAAATCACAATTCTTGGCTAATATGAGTCATGAAATTCGCACTCCGATGAATGGCGTGCTGGGCATGACCGAATTATTGTTGGCATCAAAATTGCAGCCGGACCAACGTCGTTTGGCCGATACGGTGTCGCGTTCCGGGCATGCACTTTTGGAAGTGCTAAACGATATTCTTGATTTGTCGCGCATTGAAGCGGGCAAGTTGGCGCTTGAAGAAGCCGACTACGATCTTTGGGAATTGGCAGAAGACACTATCGGTTTATTTGCCGAACGGGCGGGCCGTAAAGGTCTGGATTTATCGCTAGAAATTGATGACGAAGTGCCAAGTTGGGTGCGTGGTGATTCGGTCCGCTTAAGGCAAATACTTAATAATTTAGTCAGTAATGCCATCAAGTTTACCGAGCAAGGTTGCGTTAGCGTGATTGTCTCGCAAAGCCACGATAGCGATAACGAATTCGCTTTGCGCATTGATGTCATGGATACCGGTATTGGTATCAGTGATGATGCACAAACAAGAATTTTTGACGCTTTTGCACAGGCCGATAGTTCAACCGCGCGCCGTTTTGGCGGCACCGGTTTGGGCTTGGCTATTTCAAAAGAACTCGCCGAATTAATGGGCGGCACTATAGGCTTGGTGGGTCAAATGGGCAGCGGCTCCCGCTTCTATTTTACTGTGCAATTGCAAGCGCCCAAAACGAAGGACGAGCATAAAGTAAGCGAGCCGGTTTTCGATATTCCGATGAAAGTATTGATAGTTGAATCCAATCCGCGTGTTGGTGGCATGCTGCGTCGAATTTTGCAGAAATGGCGAGTGTCTTGTGAATTTGTTCAAACCACTTCGCAGGCCACTTTGGCTTTGGCGACCGCAGAAAAATATCCTACCACCATCAATCTGGTTTTGCTTGATTGGAGTCTGCCCGATAGCAATGCCGCCATTTTGGCTAAAGACATTCAGCAAGGTGTGTTTCCAATTCAGCCCAAAGTAATAGCGATGACACCCGCGTCGAGTATTTACGCGACCATGGAGATTTCAAAATTAGACGTGATGGCCAGAATTCTAAAGCCGATTGATCGATCGTCATTACGTAATACTTTGCAGGAGTTTGTCAGAGTTTCTTCGGATCGCCCTGCCAGCGAAAATGCAGATGAAAGCGTGATCAATTCCTTTGAAGGCATGAAAGTGCTTTTGGTGGAAGACAATCCGGTGAATCAGGAATTTGCATCCTTACTTTTACAAAATATGGGTTGCGAAGTCATACTGGCTTCTGATGGATTTTCAGCGCTCGAGGCCGCCAAAGAAATGCGTTTCGATATTATTTTCATGGACTGTCAAATGCCAGGCATGGACGGCTTTGAAGCGACAGAAAAAATACGAAAAATGGAAGCCAATCCAGCACTGAATATAAAGCGCACCCCAATTATTGCATTGACCGCGCATGCGACCTCTGGTTATCGCGACCTTTGCATTGCCAAGGGCATGGACGATTATTTAAGCAAGCCTTTTAATAGCCAGCAAATTCTTGAAAAGCTGGAACGCTGGATTAAAAACCCATCCGATCACATTCTTGTCGATCAGCCCGAGCACCTGTTACCGGGCCAGCTAAACAGAATGGTAGAAACACCTGCGCGTGACGCCATGGTCGCTTCATCGGAACGCTTTAATGAAAGCCGACTAGAGCAAATGGCTTTGATTAAACTGCCCGGCAAGCCTGATTTACGAGAAGGTTTGTTGAAGCTGTATTTTGAAAATGCACCGGAATTGGCAAGCCAGATCAGAATAGCGTGGATAGAAAAAGATATTGAAACTCTACATCGCGCCAGCCATAGCCTTAAATCTACCAGCGCGAATATGGGCTTGGACCATTTGTCGAAATTAGCCGCCAGGCTAGAAGACAGTTCAAATTCAAAACGCCTGGATGATATCCCGCAACAATTAGATGCCTTACTATATGAGCATGAATGGGCTCTGGAAACGCTGCGCGCGTATCATAGGCGTTGTGGATAGTGCGCTTATCGTTAAACTAATACTTTGAAATTACACGCGGACAAGAATAATGAAAAATAAAGCAATCCTGTTGGTTACCGGCGGTGCTGGTTTTATCGGCAGTAATTTTGTCTTGATGGCGATAGAAGCTGGCCACACCGTGATCAATGTCGATGCGCTGACTTATGCGGGTAATACAGAATCGCTAAAAAGTATTGAAGCTAATCCACAGCATCATTTTGTCCATGCCGACATTGCCGACAAAGATAAAGTCCTGGAATTACTGAATCATCATCAGGCCGATGCCATCGTCAATTTTGCCGCAGAAAGTCATGTTGACAGGTCGATTGATGGCCCGGCTGCTTTCATTCAAACCAATGTTGTGGGAACACTTACTCTATTGGAATGCGCGCGTGATTATTGGCGTTCACTCGAAGGCACAAAGCAAGCTGACTTCCGTTTTTTACATGTGTCCACTGACGAGGTCTATGGCTCATTAGGCGAAACTGGTGCCTTCACCGAGCACACTCCATTCGCTCCTAACTCACCGTATTCGGCAAGCAAGGCAGCCTCCGATCATTTAGTGCGTGCCTTTCATCATACCTACGGCCTGCCAACAGTAACGACGAATTGTTCGAATAATTACGGGCCGCATCAGTTTCCGGAAAAATTAATTCCGCTGATTATTCAAAAAGCATTGTCGGGCGCGGCATTGCCGATTTATGGCGATGGTAAAAATATTCGTGATTGGCTGTATGTGACCGATCACTGTACTGCCATTGCTAAAGTGCTCGAAGCCGGACGAGTAGGCGAGACTTATAATGTGGGCGGTGATGCGGAACGTGAAAATATCGCGGTAGTAAAAGCAATTTGCGCAGTGCTCGATATCAAGCAACCCCGCAGTGATGGCAAATCTTATACCGAGCAAATGACTTTCGTAAAAGATCGCCCCGGTCATGACCGTCGTTATGCCATTGATGCCAGTAAAATAAAGACCGAGTTGGGCTGGCAGGCAACATTAAGTTTTGAACAAGGCATTGAAAAAACCATTCAATGGTATTTGAATCATCAAGATTGGGTGCAGCGTGTGCTGGACGGTAGTTACCGTCTGGAGCGCATCGGACAAGGAGCGTTGGCATGATGAAGCGTAAGGGCATTATTCTTGCGGGTGGTTCGGGTACTCGTTTGTATCCGATAACCCAAGCGGTGAGTAAGCAATTACTCCCCGTGTATGACAAGCCCATGATTTATTACCCGCTGGCTGTGTTGATGTTGGCAGGCATTCGCGAAGTACTGGTAATTAATACACCGCACGAACAAGAGCAGTTCAAACGCCTTCTAGGCGATGGCTCGCAATGGGGTATGCAAATTCACTATGCCGTTCAGGCATCGCCAGACGGTCTTGCGCAAGCTTTATTAATTGCTAAAGATTTTCTTGCGGGCGCGCCAAGCTGTTTGGTGTTGGGCGATAATATTTTTCATGGTCAAGGTTTGAGTTTATTGTTAAGTAAAGCCGATGCACAAATAGATGGCGCAACGGTCTTCGGTTACTGGGTGCGTGACCCCGAGCGTTATGGTGTAGCCGAATTTGACGAAACCGGTCGAGTGATTGGTCTTGAAGAAAAACCAAAACAACCAAGATCACACTACGCTGTCACCGGATTATATTTTTATGATGGCCGTGCGCCTGAGCTAGCGGCGCAATTGAAACCTTCTTCGCGTGGCGAACTTGAAATCACCGATTTGAATCGTCTTTATTTGCAAGAAGCCAACTTACGACTCGAAAAAATGGGACGTGGCTATGCCTGGTTAGACACCGGCACCCATGAGTCTTTATTGCAAGCCTCCAACTTCATTGAAACGATTGAACAGCGCCAGGGTTTGCGCGTGTGCTGCCCCGAGGAAATTGCATACTTCAACCATTGGATTGATGCCGAACAATTAAAAAAACTGGCAGCACCTTTATCCAAGAATGGTTATGGCGAGTATCTGCTTGCATTGCTTGAACACGGTGCCGCCGAATGAGGCTAGTAGAAACGCAATTGCCGGGCTGCTGGGTGCTGGAGCCGAAAATTTTCAATGATGAACGTGGCTATTTTTATGAAACCTGGAACAAACAGGTCTTTTCTGAGCTGGGTTTGGATCTGGAATTCAAACAGGCCAACGTCTCTTCATCAAGCCGAGGCGTATTGCGCGGATTGCATTATCAATGGCCCAAACCACAGGGGAAATTGATACATGTACTTGAAGGTGAAGTTTACGATGTCGCGGTCGATATTCGCCAAGGCTCTGCTACTTATGGGCGCTCGACATCGGTTATTTTATCGGCAGAAAATAAGCGCCAGTTCTGGATACCGCCGGGCTTTGCCCACGGCTTTGTAGCTTTGAGTGAAAGCGCAACATTTAGTTATTTATGTACTGAAATGTATGATGCTCAATGCGATGCCAGTTTGCGCTGGGACGATGCCAGCTTGGCCATTGATTGGCCGGTTAGCAAACCGGTACTCTCGAACAAAGATGCCAAAGCGCCGTTTTTATGTGATATTTCGCCTGAAAAATTGCCGAGAATTTAATAATGAAAATTCTATTACTGGGTGCAGACGGACAAGTGGGATTTGAGTTACATCGTGCCTTTGCCCCACTGGGGGAAATTATGGCCTGCACCTATAGCGGCCAATTGCCA
This sequence comes from Arenimonas sp., assembly GCA_043717775.1. Classification (GTDB taxonomy): domain Bacteria; phylum Pseudomonadota; class Gammaproteobacteria; order Xanthomonadales; family Xanthomonadaceae; genus Arenimonas. The sequence continues at coordinate 6,985 of JAYSXB010000078.1, read as the reverse complement.
GGCGGCACAGCATGTACAAAAATTGATTTTGAAAAAGTGGGCGATTTAACTAAATTGGTTCAAGCCAGCAAGCCTGATCTCGTATTAAATGCAGTGGCTCACACGCAGGTAGATCGCGCTGAAGACGAGCCTGCATTATCGCAACGCGTCAATGCCGACGCTGTTGCAGAACTTGCGCAAGCTTGCAAAGCGCACAATAGCAAACTGGTGCATTACTCCACCGATTATGTTTTCAGCGGCACCTTATTGCGACCGATTCGTGAAGACGATCCAACCGCACCGGCAAGTGTGTATGGCAAAACAAAACTGGCCGGTGAACTTGCCATTCGTGAATCGGCTTGCTCGCATTTTATTTTTCGAACGGCTTGGTTATATGCTGCGCGCGGACAAAACTTTCTGCGCACGGCATTAAAACTGGCAAAAGAACGCGACGAATTACGCATCGTCAATGACCAGATCGGTTCCCCAACACCAGCACGATGGTTAGCCGCCGCAACCGCATTGGCGGTCAGCAAAAATTTTGACGCCAATGGAACCTGGCACGTCGCCGCCGACGGCGAATGCAGCTGGCACCAATTTGCCCAGACCATTTACCAGGAAGCACTTGCTATTGGCGTGCTCGAAAAAGCCCCGCGTCTAGTCGGTATTCCCAGTAACGAATACCCGACCAAGGCCAAGCGCCCCATGTACTCCCGCCTCGATTGCACCCGCTTCGCCACCGACTTCGGCATGCGACTGCCTGATTGGCGATTGGGGTTGAATCAGGTGCTGGCGGAGATGGTGTGACTTTACATCACTTAATTAACACAGCCATAACATTGGCACGCTCATAAGAAAGCATCAGGTCTTATTCTTCAATTAAGCTAAATATTGTTTTGTAAGTTAAATTACATTTTTCCACAGAGGTTTTTATGAATAGATTATTTGCTACAGGCATTGTTTTAAGCTTGTTTGCCGGGGTTCCGATGTCTGTGCAGGCACAGGCGAAAACGCCCATACCATTAGAGCAATTCTTAAAGCGAGATGTTTTCGGAACGATGAGTATTTCACCAACCGGCGAATATTTTGCCGCGACAGTGCCCAAAGATGACGGCTCAAGTCTGGTTATTTTGCGTCGTGCCGATATGAAGGTAACCGGCAAAGTCGTATTGCCAAAAAATACCTATATCGCAGGATTCAATTGGGTAAACCCTGAAAGAATTTTATTTTCTATTGGTGAAAAAGCGGGTGAATTAGAATCCCCGTCGGGTACTGGTGAAATTTATGGTGTAAATGCAGATGGCAAAGGTCAAGGTAATGCCATTATTGGAGCTCGGTCTTCCGCTTCTGGATCCCGATTCTTCGGTGCTAGCATCTTAAGTACCTTGCGTAACGATGACGATTATGTGCTCGTAAACATTCGCGGCGAAGCTGGAACTAGCCAAGTCGCTCGCATGAATGTCAATACTGGTAAATATTCGACGGTTGTAAAATCACCCGTACGTAATGGTAGTTTTAGCGTTGATCCACTAGGCGTCGTACGATTGGCTGTGGGAGCGGGTAGTGATAACAGGCTGAAGACTTTCTATCGCGTGTCCGACAAAGCCCCGTGGGAGTTGATTAACGATGAAGCTAGCACTAATAAAATAATTAGCTCGGCAGGTTTCTCTGCTGATGGCAAACTAGTGTATTTAGAGTCTGAAGAGTTATCTGGCCCGAATGGTGTTTACCTGTTCAACGGTGCCACTAAAGAAAAGAAACTTGTTCTGGTGGACAATAATGTAGATCCAGCGGGTTATTTAACCTCACCCATAGATGGAGGTATGTTCGGTATTTCTTATGATGACGGTAAGCCACGCTTTGAATATATTGATAAAGAAAACCCTTTTGCCCAGATGCACGCAAGTTTGCAAAAGATTTTACCTGCGCAAGTGTTGGTTCCTACGTCGTTTACCAAAGATGGCAACTTAGCAGTTGTTCAAGCCTATGCCGACAATGTGCCAGGCGATTTTTACTTATTTGATCGCACAAAAAATAAGTTAGATTATTTGCTAAGCCGAAACTCTTGGTTCAAGCCTGAAATGTTGGCAAAGATGGAACCGGTCTATTTTGTTTCGCGGGACGGTACCCCGATTGATGGCTTCCTGACATTGCCTGTTGGCAGCAACGGTAAAAACTTGCCACTGATAGTAAACCCACATGGAGGTCCATTTGGTCCTAAGGACGATTGGGGTTACAACCCTGATGTGCAGATTCTTGCAGCTAACGGATATGCAGTGTTGCAAATTAATTTCCGAGGTTCCGGTGGGTACGGGCGTAAATTTATGCACCTTGGCTACAAGCAATGGGGCCGGACCATGCAGGACGATTTGACCGACGCGACGCAATGGGCAATTAAAGAAGGCATTGCCAGCAGGAATCGTATTTGCATGTACGGAGCAAGCTACGGCGGTTACTCATCCATTATGGCCGTTGCAAAAGAGCCTGATTTGTATCGCTGTGCCTTTGGTAATGTCGGCGTTTATGACATGACGGCTATGTATCACACCGGTGATATTCCAGAATCAAAGTCGGGTGAAAACTTTTTGGATGAAACGCTAGGTCACAAAGATCTTGATTCTATTTCACCCAATAAACTTGCTGAGAAAATCAAAGTGCCCGTCTACTTGGCTGCTGGTCGTGAAGATGCGCGTGCTGCACCAAAACATACTGAAATGATGCACGCTGCATTGCAGAAAGCCGGTAAGCAATCAGAAATGGTAATTTATGATGGTGAAGGTCATGGCAACTTCCTGTTGAAAAACCGGATTGATTTCTACCAACGCTTATTGGGGTTTATGGATAAACATATCGGCCCAAGCAGTCAAAAGGCGAAAGCTCAATAACGTTGTTTTTTACAGACAAAAAAAACGGCACCACAAGGTGCCGTTTTTTTATGCCACAAACATCAAAATTACTTCACCCCATGCATCCAGCGTTTCATCGGCACTACCATTACGAAGGCGATGGCAGCACAAACCAAGCCGCCAATCGTCAGGTTCCAGAACAAGTCGCCGTATTTATTCGCGGCTTCAGTCCATGCTGCCGAGTGTTCAACAACGGCACCGGCATCTTCGACCGAGGCCAGTGTGGCCAATTTGTGTGCCAGCAATTCCGAGAAGGCAGTCGCGAGGAACCAGGTGCCCATCATCAAGCTCACAACCCGCGGTACCGATAATTGAGTCACCGCTGACAAGCCAACGGGTGACAGGCACATCTCGCCAATTTCAAGGATGAAATACGCTAGTACCAGCCACCAAATGCTGGTCATAGTGCCGGTCGCGCCTGCCTGCTGGGCTGCTATCACCAAAGGTATGAAAGCCAATGCACCCGCCAGTAAGCCAATGGCATTTTTCATGGGTTTGCTCGGATTTAAATTGCGTTTATCAAGCCAGCCCCATAAGCCGGTGAAAATCGGAGCCAGCAATAAAATAAATAAAGCTCCCAGAAAGGTTAGCGATCCACCATTTTGCTCCTGGAATACTGCCATGCCTATGACCATCAAAAGTGCTACGAGCGCTGCCATGATGAAGATAGTGACTGGTAATTTTGATTGTGGATTTTTTTCGTGGAAGAAATTAGACACTAAAAATGCCGACGGCATGATCAATACCGGAACGATGAAGTACCACAAAGGCAAACCACCGGCGACAATCAATTCTGGGAAGAAATTTTTGACCATCAGGCGGTCAGTAAACACCACCCATGAGCCATAGGTTTGTTCGTACAGGGTGAAGAAAAGCAAAGCCATGAAAATCATGATCATCATACTGATCATTTGTTCGCGTTGAACCTTGGTGCATTGGGTGATGATGAAATATACAAACCAAACCAACACAATACCGAACACCAGGGACATCAACATTTGTGCCAAAGTGAGATCAAAACCGATGTCCAGAGTGAACGCATTATTGCCTGTTGCCCACATCAAGCCAGCGACCGGAACCAAGCCGATAATGGCACAAAGATAAATCAACCATTCGCGCGGAATACCCAGCACTCGTTCTTTCAAACTTTCCGGTGCAGAAGATTCTGCATGTCCATGCAGGTATTTTTGCCCCCAGATAAACATGGCCAATCCGGCTAACATGCCGATACCGGCAGCTCCAAAGCCATACTTCCAACCATACTGCACACCCAAAACACCGCAAACCAATGAAGCAAATAATGCCCCAAGATTGATGCCTGCATAAAACAGGGAGAATCCGGAATCGCGACGTGGGTCGTTTTCTTCGTATAACTTTCCAACAATGGTGGAAATATTGGGTTTCAGGAAACCAACACCCATGATGATTAACGACAGCGAGAAATAAAATACCAGCAAGGCCGAAGTGTCACGCACGATATTGGCACCAGTACCTGTCGCGGGCGCGCCTTCGTAAGCCATACCTAAGTGACCTAGCACTAACAAAATGCCACCAAAAATTACTGCCTTGCGCATGCCTAAATAGCGGTCTGCCAACAGGCCACCAATCACCGGCAGACAATACACCATGCCGCCATACGCGCCCAGCATATTGAGTCCGCCGGTATCGCCAAATTTATGGTGTTGCACCAGAAACAATAGCAACAGCGCTTTCATCCCATAAAACGAAAACCGCTCCCACATTTCCGTGAAAAAACACACGAACACGCCTTTCGGGTGTCCTAGAAAATTATCATTCGAGGGCAGGGCCACTGTATTCACAAACCAACTCCGAAGTCGCAAAACCCGAGTATAGCCTGAGCTTCATCGGGTTCGGCTAGCGCGCAGGCTCGCCTGGGCCTAAACTAGGGGCTTTCCAATGCCGGATGCTTTTATGAATAAGCGCTTCGCACTTGTAGCTCTATTAATACCGATGTTGTATTCAACGCAGACTTTGGCTGCTCGAGGTATGGATGTTCGTGACATGGTGAATTTTGACCGTGTGTCCGAGCCAACGCTTTCGCCCGATGGCAAGACCGTGGTTTACGGTTTGCGGCAAGTGGATTTTGCGGCCAATAAAGCGAAAACCGGTTTTTGGAAACAATCCTTAACTTCAAAACAAGCACCGGTGCGAGTGACTGCCGAAGCTTTCAATGTCAACAGCCCGAGCTTTTCTGGTGATGGCCAGTCGCTTTATTTTTTAAGTGCGAAGTCTGGCTCTATGCAGTTATGGAGACAAGCGCTGGCTGGTGGCGATGCGCTGCAAGTATCTAATTACGCGCTTGATGTTGGCAGCTATAAATTATCGCCCGATGGAAAATCGGTAGCGTTTAATCTTGAAGTCTTTAACGACTGTGCCGATTTAGCCTGCACAAAAAAACGTCTGGATGACACCGAAGCCAGCAAAGCGACCGGCGTGCTTTACGACAAACTATTCATTCGGCATTGGGATACCTGGGCCGATGGCCGCAAGAATCAACTTTTTATCGCCGGTTTTGCTGCCGATGGAAAATTAAAAGGCGAGCCGAAAAAAATTACCAATGGTATTGATGGCGATGTGCCTTCAAAACCTTTCGGCGACACCAGCGAATATGCATTTTCACCCGATAGTAAAACCATTGTTTTCAATGCGCGCATCGCTGGCAAAACAGAGGCATGGTCAACCAATTTTGATTTGTATTCGGTGGCTGTCGATGGCATGGGTGTTGCTAAAAATCTGACGGCCGACAACTTGGCATGGGATACCGGCCCGGTATTTAGTCATGACGGTAAAACCCTGTATTACCGCGCTATGAAACGTGCGACTTTTGAAGCCGATCGCTTCGGTGTTATGGCGATGGATTTAGCCACCGGTGCCAAACGTGAAATTAATCCGGCTTGGGACCGTAGTGCCGATAGTTTAAGTTTAAGCGCCGACGGGAGAACGCTTTACACCGTAACCGACGATGTCGGCAATCATGCTTTATTTGCCATTGATATGAGCACTGGAGCTCCACGTAAATTAGTGGGCAACGGCACGCTGGGTGGCTTCGACATTATCGGGAAGACTTTGGTATTTACCCGCAGTACGCTATCTTCACCGGCGCAGCTTTTCAGTGCCAATGCCGAAGGCGGCAAAGCCACACAGGTCTCGAATTTCAATGCCGATAAACTGAAAGACATTGCGATGGGTGCTTACGAGCAATTTAATTTTAAAGGTTGGAATGGTGAAACCGTTTATGGCTATGTCGTAAAACCGACGAACTTCGACAAGAACAAGAAATATCCAGTCGCATTTTTAATTCACGGTGGCCCGCAAGGTAGTTTTGGCAATAATTTTCATTATCGCTGGAATGCACAAACCTATGCCGGCATGGGCTTTGCAGTCGTGATGATCGACTTCCACGGTTCTACCGGTTACGGCCAGGCCTTTACCGATTCGATCTCGGGTGATTGGGGTGGCAAGCCACTCGAAGATCTACAAAAAGGCTGGGCCGCTGCACTCGGTAAATACAGTTACTTGAATGGCGATCGTGCTTGCGCCCTTGGTGGCAGCTACGGTGGCTACATGGTTAACTGGATTGCTGGAAACTGGGCATCTCCATGGAAATGCCTCGTGTCGCATTCGGGTGTTTTTGATAATCGCATGATGGGTTATTCCACCGAAGAATTATGGTTTGACGAGTGGGAAATGAAAGGCACGCCTTACGAAAAACCGGAAAATTATGAAAGGCATAATCCGGTTAACTTTGTTTCAAACTGGAAAACCCCGATGCTGGTGGTGCATGGCCAACTCGATTACCGCATTCCCGTCGAGCAGGGCATTGGTGCATTCACCGCACTGCAACGCCGCGGTGTTGATAGCCAACTGCTGACTTTCCCGGACGAAAATCACTGGATTCTGAAACCGCATAACAGCGTGTTGTGGCATGACACGGTGAATGCGTGGCTGAAGAAATACACCGCGGAGTAATCATAGGGTGCGCTCAAGCGCACCAATAAGCACTCGTCATCGTCGAAATGGTGCGCTTGAGCGCACCCTACAGCCACTTATTGCGTCGAAGTAAGAAATATAAAGCAACA
>JAYSXB010000077.1:0-5071 GCA_043717775.1 Arenimonas sp. | reverse complement strand
ATTACCGATCTGGGTTTTTCGGCAGAACCGAAACTCGATGGTCTTGCCATTAGCCTGCGTTACGAGAACGGTGTTTTTGTGCAGGGTGCTACCCGTGGCGACGGTGCCACTGGCGAAGATGTGACAACCAACTTGCGAACCATCAAGGCAATTCCTTTGCGCCTTCGTGGCGATGCACCGGAAGTTTTAGAAGTTCGGGGCGAAGTCTATATGCCGCGTGCAGAATTTGAAGCGTTCAACCAGCGTGCACGCGAACGTGGCGAAAAACCTTTGGCTAATCCACGCAATGGTGCTGCCGGTTCTTTGCGACAATTGGATTCAAAAATTACGGCATTAAGACCTCTTAGTTTTTACGCCTATGGTTTGGGCAAAGTAACGGGCTGGCAGCAGCCGACAACCCATTCCGAAATGTTGCAAAGTTTGAAAGCCTTTGGCTTGCCGGTGAGTCCCGAAGTGGCAACCGCATATGGCGCTAACGGGCTCTTGTCGTATTTTAAAAATATCGGTGAACTGCGCGACCAGCTTCCTTACGATATTGACGGTGTGGTTTATAAGCTTGACCGTTACGATCAACAAAACGCGATGGGCTTTGTATCCCGTGCGCCGCGTTGGGCAATCGCGCATAAATTTCCGGCGCAGGAACAACTCACCACGATCGAAGCGATAGATCTGCAAGTCGGTCGCACTGGCGCCATTACTCCGGTGGCGCGCTTGAAAGCAGTGAACGTAGCGGGCGTTGTCGTGACCAATGCGACTTTGCATAATGCCGATCAAATTGCACGGCTTGATGTTCGCGTTGGCGACACCGTGATTGTTCGTCGCGCCGGTGATGTGATTCCCGAAGTGGTCAGCGTGATATTGGCGAAGCGCCCAATACAGACCAATGATGAACCCGTGCATGCGCCGTTTATTTTTCCATCCGTGTGTCCGGTCTGTGGTTCCGATGCGGTTCGCGAAGAAGGCGAAGCCGTTTTGCGTTGTACCGGTGGATTATTTTGCCAGGCCCAGCGCACGCAGGCACTCATACATTTTTCCTCGCGCCGTGCGATGGATATTGACGGTCTGGGCGATCGCATTATTGAAGCCTTGGTGGATTTTGGATATCTGAAATCCGTTGCCGATTTGTATTCGTTGACGCTGGACGATTTGCTGGAAATGAAACGTCGTAGTGATGCGCGTGACGGCAATACACCGGAAACCGTCAAGCAGGGGAAAGTCGCTACCAAATGGGCAGACAATATTCTGTCCGCCATTGCCCATAGTAAAAACACGACACTGGAGCGCTTGTTGTTTGCACTGGGCATTCGCGATGTAGGCGAATCGACAGCTAAAGTATTGGCAAAATTTTTTGGTGCCTTGGATCCGATTATGCAGGCTGATCTGGACGCGCTGATTCAGGTCCCAGACGTGGGCCCTATAGTCGCCAAACGCATCGTGAATTTTTTTCATGAAACCCATAATCGCGAAGTGATCGCAAGTTTGCGTGCCGCTGGTGTGCATTGGTCGGAGGGCGCGCCACAACGAAGTGCTGAAGGTCCTCTAGTCGGCAAAATTATCGTATTAACAGGTGGCTTAAGCAGCATGTCACGCGATGAAGCCGGTGATAAGTTGGAAGCACTGGGCGCAAAAGTCGCCGGTAGTGTTTCCAAGAAAACGAGTATAGTCATTGCAGGCGAGGCCGCTGGTTCCAAGCTGGAAAAAGCGAAAGAACTCGGTATTGAAGTTTGGGATGAAAGCCAATTGATCGAATTTTTATCGAAAGAAAGCACAGATTAATTATAAAACTGTCATTCCCGCGCAGGCGGGAACCCAGTGACTTTAAGCTTTCTGGATTGACTAGTTGGGCTGTTGAAAAGCACTTCCGCCTACGTGGGAATGACAATGTGATCAGAAGTTTCAAAACTGAGTTGAGATTTTTTTGGGTTTGCATGACAGGTGGAACTGGAGAATACGAATGAAAGACTGGAAACCCACCGCTAACCTTAAAACCTTGCGGCTTCGTGCCGAATTAATGGCGATGATTCGCCAGTTTTTTGCTGACAGAAGTGTATTGGAAGTTGAAACTCCGATCCTGTCGCAAGCAGGTAATACTGATGCGAATATCGAAAGTTTCCAGCTCCAATTCAATGGCCATAAATCGGCGGGCTCGGGTCTGCGATGGTTGCGCACATCCCCCGAATTCGCATTAAAACGCATGGTGGCAGCGGGCGTTGGTGATTGCTATGAATTGGGCCGGGTATTTCGTAACGGCGAATCGGGTAAACGTCATAATCCCGAATTCACCATGTTGGAGTGGTATCGAGTCGGCTGGAATCACAACCAGTTAATGGATGAAACCGCCGAGTTGGTAAAAGCCGCTATGCATCTGGCCGGCAAAAAAGCGACCGTGCGTGATATCAGTTTTCGACAGCTATATCAGGATAAATTCGGTTTCGATCCGCTCACCGTACACGAGTCGGAATTACGCAGTCCGCTTGCAGTTTTCGATATAGATCCAACTGGTTTAACGCGTGACGACTGGCTGGATTTATTGATGACGCATTTGATTCAGCCCAGTATTCCGGCCAATCGAATTTTAATGATCTATGACTATCCTGCAAGCCAGTGTGCGTTGGCAAAATTGCGGCCAGACGATGTTGCCGTTGCCGAGCGTTTTGAAGTGTATGTGGGGCCTTCGGAAGTCGCCAACGGCTACCACGAATTGACCGACGCTACCGAGCAACGCGAACGCTTCGGCAAAGATTTGGCCAAGCGCCAGAAGCGCGCACAAATTCAAGCTCCCGTTGATGAGCGCCTATTGGCGGCGCTTCCTAAAATGCCCGCTTGCGCGGGAGTAGCGCTGGGCGTTGATCGTTTATTGATGGCGATGCTCGGTAGTGATCGCATGCAAGACGTGATCGCATTCCCGTTTGATCGCGCCTGATCGTAGGGTGGATCCCGCGCTCTCTGCGGTATCCACCAAAACGCCACCGCAATGTTTGATGGTATCCACCAAACACTATCGCAATCTGTGGTGGAATCACCAACGGTATGCCACCTGTTGGTGGTTCCACCCTACGGTTTATCCCGCCAAATTTTCCGCAATAGCATAAGGCTGTAAGCCCGGTTCAATAAACAATATTGAAGTAGGGTGGATCCCGCGCTCTTTGCGGTATCCACCAAACACTATCGCAATCTGCGGTGGAATCACCAACGGTGTGCCACCTGTTGGTGGGTCCACCCTACGCTTTATCCGGCCAAACTTTCGGCAATGGCGTAACGGTCGCGGCCTGCGTGTTTCGCTTGGTATAGCGCGCTATCCGCACTCCCGATCAATTGATCTGGATCACTGCTATGTTCTGGAAACACCGCTATGCCGATTGATGCGGTAATTTGCGGTAATACTTGACCATCATGCATCACCGATAATTCGCGAGTGGCTTTCAGCAATTCGGTCGCACGTCGAATGGCAACTTCCTGGTCCATTTCTGGCATGATCAAAATAAATTCTTCACCACCGAGACGACAGGCAATATCTTCATTTCGCACACTGCTTTGCAGCAAACGAGCGAATGCAATTAGCATGGTGTCACCGGCTTGGTGACCAAGTGTATCGTTGAAAATTTTAAAATGATCAAGGTCCAACATCAGAACCGCTAATGACAATTTGCGCCGTTTGCAACGTGCCATTTCGCGCCCGAGCGATTCCGTTAAATACCGGCGATTGAATAAGCTGGTCAACGGGTCGCGGACAGAAAGATCGCGTAAATGTTGTCGAAGTTTCAGATTCGCCAAAGCTAATGAAAGCTGCTCTGCGGCGGCAATCGCGACGGCTAATTTTGGGAACGAACCATGGCCCGAGGTGCTTAGATAAAGCCAGCCTAAAGATTCGCCTTGTGCCGTTAGTGGAATACAAGCGGAGCTCAATACATCCAGACCTTCAGGCAATTCGATATGCGCACAAGCGCTGCCGGGCGCATCGCTATGACTCAAATGTACCCGCTTGCGTTGCACGGCCCAGCAGTCACGATGATGCGCCTGCATCTTGGTATTGCCGACATGAATTCCCCAAAGATGGGTGGCTTCTGCCAAGCCTTCGCCATCAATCAAGGGATAAATAGTGCCAGCACTACCGGGTAGCAGTTGTGCCAGCATTTGCTGGCTAATCTGAAGAACTTCTGCCAAGTCGGTACAGCCATGCAATAAATTACCATAACGCCCCAGCTGGCTTAATTCGCGCACCATGACTTCACGTTCAGCGCTGAGTTTTGCCACTTCGGCATTGGCTGTTGTCAGTTGTTTTTCGTGATCCCGTTGTGCACTGGTAAGTTTTGAAAACAACCACGAAAGATAGAAAACCAGAATAATCGAAATCGCTATCAATATTGAGTGCCACACACCCTCAATGATGACGGCCGCCATGATTGCGATGCAACTTAACAAAATTGCAGCAGCAATCCAGAAATAGGCTCGAAATGTTGAGGGGCTTGGTTTGCTGTCGCTCATGCTGACACCATAGAACGAAAAGGTGCCTTAAGACAATGCGAGGCGTCACAATTAATGCAATGAAAACAGAAAGAAATGCTATTTTCAGGCGTCACGGCTGTATGCCGTAGTTTATGAGCACGATTGCGCATTTTATTGATGTGGTAGCGAGCTGGAGCCAAAATCGTAATAGCACGTACAAAATTCATCGTCTTTCGTGATTAATTACTAATACTTTACATGCAAATAACAGTTTTATGGCGCTGACTTGATGTCGTATTTATCATGGACCATGATAAATTTTAACAACACTGCAGTAAGCCAATGGCGGCATCTAGTATTGCTGACATTAGTAATAGGTTCTTTGATACTTTTACTGCTGCAAGCCCCGATCAAACAAGACTTGGCTTATCATCAATTTATCGACACCCGGAATCTTTTCGGTATCCCGAATTTTTATAATGTGATATCGAACTTGCCATTTTTTCTTGTCGGTATTTCCGGTGTCCTGTTTTGTACTAAGCAAACGCCGTGCAATATAAGTCCAGGTTGGCTGTGTTTTTTTGTCGGTATTAGTTTGGTAAGTATTGGGTCGGCTTATTATCAT
>JAYSXB010000076.1:0-5083 GCA_043717775.1 Arenimonas sp. | reverse complement strand
TTCCGGATATTTCCTGTGCATTTGGTAAAGCCCATGGCGTGAGAGATATTCACAACGATATTGATTTTTGTAATGTCTTACTCGAAGCAAAAGGTGTTGCTTGCGTACCGGGTTCGGCCTTCGGTGAGCCGAAAGCTTTGCGTATTTCCTACACCTGCCCGACCGCTCAATTGGAACCGGGCTTGAAACGGATTCAGGAGTTTTTTGCCGAATTAACTTGAATAGGGTGCGCTCAAGCGCACCGACCATTTAAAATCACGGTGTGCCAAAAACGCATCCAAATATAAAACACGGAGCTGTCTATGAAATCCCCGATTCGCGTTGCTGTTACCGGTGCTGCCGGCCAAATTGGTTACTCGCTTGTTTTTCGTATCGCCTCCGGCGAAATGCTGGGCAAAGACCAGCCGGTCATTCTGCAAATGCTCGAACTGCCAATGGAAAAAGCCCAGGCCGCATTGCAAGGTGTAATGATGGAGCTGGACGATTGCGCATTCCCATTGCTTGCAGGCATGGTCGGTACCGACGATCCATTGGTAGCTTTTAAAGATGCCGATATCGCATTGCTGGTTGGTGCGCGCCCACGCGGCCCGGGCATGGAACGCAAAGACCTGCTGCTTGAAAATGCAAAAATCTTCACAGTGCAAGGCAAGGCATTGAATGCAGTGGCTTCACGCAATGTAAAAGTATTAGTCGTCGGTAATCCGGCGAATACCAATGCCTACATCGCCATGAAATCGGCGCCGGATTTGAATCCGAAAAACTTCACTGCCATGTTGCGTCTCGATCACAATCGTGCGCTATCGCAATTGGCCTCGAAAACCGGCAAGCCAGTCGGCGATATTCAAAAGCTTGTTGTTTGGGGCAATCACAGCCCGACCATGTACCCCGATTATCGTTTCGCCACCATCGGCGGCGCTTCACTAAAAGACAGCATCAATGATGAAAGCTGGAATAAAGAAACCTTCATTCCAAAAGTCGGCAAGCGCGGCGCTGCAATTATCGAAGCCCGTGGCCTGTCATCGGCAGCTTCGGCGGCCAATGCTGCGATCGATCATATCCATGACTGGGTACTGGGTACCGATGGCCACTGGGTCACAATGGGTATTGCATCGGATGGTTCTTACGGCATTCCGAAAGACGTGATGTACGGCTTTCCGGTCACCTGCAAAAATGGCGAATACGAAATTGTGCAAGGTCTTGCGATTGATGACTTCAGCCGTGAACGTATGAACTTCACGCTGAACGAGCTCGAAGAAGAGCGCGCCGGTGTCGCAGATTTATTGTAATTAAACGTAGGGTGGGCATCGCCCACCTTCGTCTATGGGACATAGCAATGGTGGGCAATGCCCACCCTACGGTTGGAATATGAAATCTCAAAAGATTACTCCATGAATTCTTCTGGTCAAAAATTTCGCACCGCCATTAAAGAAGAATCCCCCCTGCAAGTCATGGGCGCAATTACCGCGTATGCCGGCCTCATGGCCAAGCGTACCGGCTACAAAGCACTCTATCTTTCAGGCGGCGGCGTTGCTGCCAATTCACTGGGCATGCCTGATCTTGGTATCAGTTCGATGGAAGATGTGCTTACCGATGCACGGCGTATTGTCGAAGCCACCGATATGCCCTTGTTGGTTGATATTGATACCGGCTGGGGTGGTGCGTTTAATATTGCACGCACGATCAAGTCCTGTATTCGTACTGGCATCGCGGCCGTGCATATGGAAGACCAAGTCGGACAAAAACGCTGTGGTCATCGCCCCGGTAAAGAGGTGGTGTCGCTCGGTGAAATGGTGGATCGGGTACGCGCTGCGGTCGATGCCCGTACTGATGAATCGTTCGTGATTATGGCGCGTACCGATGCTGCAGCAGTGGAAGGCATCGATGCCGCCATTGAACGCGCCTGTGCTTATGTGGAAGCCGGTGCCGATATGATTTTCCCAGAAGCGATGAAAACACTCGAAGACTATCGGCGTTTCAAGAGTGCAGTGAAGGTGCCAATTCTGGCTAATCTCACCGAGTTTGGTTCGACACCTTTTTTCACCACCGATGAGCTCCGCGATGCCGGTGTCGATATTGCTCTGTACTGCTGCGGTGCCTATCGCGCGATGAATAAAGCAGCGCTGAATTTTTATGAAACCGTGCGCCGTGAAGGTACGCAAAAAAATATTATCGACACCCTGCAAAGCCGTGCCGATTTATACGATTTTCTTGGTTACCATCATTATGAAGACAAGCTCGACGCATTGTTTTCAAAGAAAGACACTGAGTGAGCGAGGATATTTCCGCAGGCAAGGCGCCGCTGCGCGAGCGGAACTGGGACGCCTTCGCTGCGGTTATTGCGGCTATGATTGGCCTGCTCGCATTGGCCGTGTCGGGCTATACCGCGTACTTACAGCGACAACAGGTGCGTGCACAGGTTTGGCCGCATCTGGAAATCAGCACCTCCAATTATCGTGATTTGAATTTGGCAGTAGCAAATCAAGGTCTTGGCCCTGCCAAGGTCACTGCCGTCAGAGTGCGAGTCGATGGAAAGCCGCTCAAACAATGGTACGAAGTGATGCGTGCATATGGGCAGAAGGGTAACGAAGGCTTCAGTTTCACCACGCTCAACGGCAGTGTGTTGCCTCCCGATAAAGCCATACAAATATTCCTGCCGGCCGATACCGATGACAGCCGAAAAATGTTCGAGAGTTTTTTGAACGAAGACAAACACAAATTCGAAATAGATTTATGCTATTGCTCGGTGCTGGATGAATGCTGGTACACAACTGATAACGCCAAGCCACATCAGGAGCAGAGCAGGCCTATTGATCAATGCCCCATTACTGAAGCCGAGCAGTTCGATAATTAGACACGCAAGATTCAATATTTTTCGAGAAGATACCCTGCATGAATGCACCGAATGAAAATAATCTGCCAGCGCCGATAGATAATTCAAAACCAAAATTTGAATGGGACCGTATTACCGCCTTGATGGCGGTGCTGATTGGCGCCTGTGCGCTGGCAGTGAGTCTTTACACTGCGCGCATTCAAAATGCGCAGGTGAAAGCGCAAACATGGCCGTTTTTGCAGCTGTGGCAAAATAATACTGATTTCAGTTTTTCATTATCCAATCGCGGCGTAGGGCCTGCCAGAATTGTCGATGTGAAACTGCGCGTCGATGACAAGGAAGTACAAAGTTTCGATCAGGCTTTCGCATTGCTGTCCGGTCGAAAAGAACGGCCAAATTCAAGGCAAAGGTATTTCGCTCGACGGGTATTTGCTGCCAACGAAGATGGAAAAATAATTCAATTTGAAAATGCTGCTGATTTTCAGGTATTTATGGAAAACCGCCAGCGTTTGAGTTTTGAAATTTGCTATTGCTCGGTACTTAAGGAATGCTATTTGCTTGATGAATCGGCAAAGTCGGAACAAGAATATATTCAGGAAGTCGGTCAGTGCCCGGTGGGAAACCCGGGAATTTTTAGATAAGAGAATGATATGAATACTCCAGCAGAACAGGTTTCACCGAAAGCAAAAAAATCAGTGGCTTTAAGCGGCACCGTTGCAGGTAACACTGCCTTGTGCACGGTTGGCCGCAGTGGCAATGACTTGCATTATCGCGGTTATGATATTCATGACTTGGCGACGCAATCGAGCTTCGAAGAAGTCGCGCATTTATTGGTGCATGGTGCATTACCGACATCGTCGCAACTAGCTGCCTACAAAACAAAATTGAAGCGTCTGCGTGGTTTGCCGGTTCTGGTGGCGGAAGCGCTTGAATTGATTCCTGCCAACGCACATCCGATGGATGTATTGCGTACCGGGTGTTCGATATTGGGCACGGTATTGCCCGAGCGCGAAACGCATCCTGAAAACGAAACCCGCGATATCGCCGATAAATTGATGGCGAGTTTTGGTTCGATGCTTTTGTACTGGTGGCATTTCACCCGTAACGGCCGTCGCATTGATTGTGAAACCGATGACGATTCGATCGCTGCACATTTTTTGCATCTTCTGCACGGCGAGCCTTCCAGCGAATTACATGCGCGTTCACTTGATCGCTCCTTGGTGCTTTATGCCGAGCATGAATTTAACGCCAGTACCTTTGCTGCGCGTGTGATCGCCGGTACCGGCTCGGATATTTTTTCCTGCATCACTGGCGGTATTGGTGCGCTGCGTGGCCCGAAACATGGCGGTGCGAATGAAGTCGCGATGGAAATTATCGCGCGCTACGGTTCGGCTGACGAAGCCGAAGCCGATATTCGTGCCCGTGTCGAACGCAAGGAAATCGTGATTGGTTTTGGTCATCCGGTTTATACGATTGGCGATCCGCGCAATCCCATCATCAAGGAAATCTCGCGCGAGCTTTGCAAGCAGGGCGGCAATCAAACTCTGTTTGATGTCAATGAGCGCATTGAAAACCTGATGATGGACCTTAAGAAAATGTTCCCGAATCTCGATTGGTACAGCGCATCGGCTTATCACATGATGGGAATACCCACTGCCATGTTCACGCCGCTATTCGTGATTGCCCGTACCTCGGGCTGGAGCGCACATGTGATTGAACAACGCCAGGACGGCAAGATTATTCGCCCGAGTGCCAATTACACCGGGCCGGAAGATCGCGATTACGTGAGTATCGAAAAACGTTGATGGTTTTTCGTAGGAGCGCCTTTAGGCGCGATTGGTCTGCGCAAAAAGCCGGTCGCGCCTAAAGGCGCTCCTACGAAAACATCCAATAAAAACCCCGTCCAGTTGCCTGGACGGGTTCCCGTATCGCTGTGATGCATACCGACGAGGACGGCATACAGCGCTACAACCGCAGGTTTATCGTTTCAAACGATCAACCTTGTAAAACGTATGATCTCCAATTCTGGCAACGGCTGGATAGCTGCTCCAAGTGGGCGTCACTAAATTATGTGCTGCAAAATGACTGGCACCTGGAACGACTTCGTTACGCTTGCCAACCGGCTGTCGCCAATCTTTTTGTGAAGCAAACGCTACATTCACCGCTTTCTGCCAGGCATCCAGCGACTTAAGTCGTACACCGGGCTTGACGATAGTGGGGGCAAACTGTTTCGGTGCGGTGACAACTTCGCAA
>JAYSXB010000075.1:0-13129 GCA_043717775.1 Arenimonas sp. | reverse complement strand
TTGGGCGCAATAGTGCCGATGATTTTTTATTCAATACCAAACGCGGATTTTGCCAACACTTCAGTTCATCGTTCGCTGTGTTTATGCGCTCAGCTGGTATTCCCACTCGCGTAGTCACCGGCTTTGTTGGTGGCCGATATAATCAATTCGGCAAATATTGGATGCTATACGGGAAAGACGCTCATGCCTGGGATGAAATCTGGGTGGACGGGCGTGGTTGGGTACGTGTTGATCCGACGGCGGCAGTTGCACCTGAAAATATTCTGGATACCGCCGAAGATTTGCAAAGCAATCAGAATTTTGCCGAGTCCATGCTTAGTTCCAGCCTCGAAACCAGCGACTGGCTACGCCGCAGCTGGAACGAATTGGTGCTCGGCTATAACGCGAGCCGCCAGAAAAACCTGCTGCGTCCACTAGGGTTTAACACGGAAGACGCCAAACAAATGACCTTTGTTTTCCTGATCGGCGCAGGTATTGCACTAGCCTTTACCTTGATGCTTTTATTGCGCCAACGCCGAGAAAATTTACACGAGGTTGAGCAGGCCTGGCGCGCTTTCATCAAGCAGATGCGCAAGCAACACCTCGACAAACTTAGTCATGAGCCGGCGACTCGCTTTGCTGAACGTATCGCCGAGCTTTACAGAAGCAAAACACCTGAATCGGCCGAGCGTATTAATCAGCTATGTGCGCGCTACACTCAATGGCGCTACGAAAACCGGGAATTCGATTCAGGTGAAATTAAACAACTTGTCACGGATTTAAGGCAGTTTAGACCTACCTAGACTTATGAGGGACTTTTTATGCGAAGCACAATTCTTGTTTTAACCATCTGTTTGCTAAGTGCCTGTGTCACGGGTCCAAAACCATTACGTGGCGAGTTTTCCAATTTATCGCCAGCGCAGGCTTCAAAAGAAAATGCCGTCAATGCAAAAGTTCGTTGGGGCGGTCGTATTGTGGCGGTCAACAATAAAACCGATCGCACCTGTTTCGAAATTGTCGGTCTGTATTTGAGCATGGGTGCTAGACCGCAAAAACTGGATAAAAGCGAAGGCCGTTTTATTGCCTGCCGCAATGGTTTTTATGATCCCGATGTATTCAAAGCCGGTCGCGAAATTACCATTACCGGAGCCATCGATAAATTTGAAAATGGCAAGATTGGTGATTACGATTATCGCTACCCGATTCTGAGTGCCGATGTGGTTTATTTATGGCCAGAGCGCCGGGATGTCGATGTGATTATCGAACGACCATTTTTTATCTGGTGATTGAATAACCCGTAGGAGCGCCTTTAGGCGCGAGCGATTCCTTCGTAGATCGGTCGCGCCTAAAGGCGCT
The DNA here is from genome assembly GCA_043717775.1 of Arenimonas sp. GTDB lineage: Bacteria > Pseudomonadota > Gammaproteobacteria > Xanthomonadales > Xanthomonadaceae > Arenimonas. Next base: position 11,794 of record JAYSXB010000075.1, on the reverse strand, counting down.
CCTACGAATCAGGAAAACTAGCCTGGCGGCCAATGCAGCGAACGACCCGCCAACAAATGCAGATGGATATGAAAAACGGTTTGGCCGCCGTCGTGATTGCAATTGATCACTGTGCGATAACCACTCTCGGCGAAACCTTCTTGTTTGGCATAGGCCGCTGCGGCTAAATGCAATCGACCGATATATTCGGCATCGTTAATATCCAAATCGTTCAGCGTTGCCTTTGCAATTTTTGGAATAAATAAAACATGGACCGGCGCTTGCGGATTGATATCGCGAAATGCCAGCACATGTTCGTTTTCAAAAACGATATCGGCCGGAATTTCACGGCGAATTATTTTGCTGAATAGGGTGTCGGTCATGTTTATCTCGCTCAGAACATCATTACTATTTTGCTGGGTAGGAGCGCCTTTAGGTGCGACCGACTCCTGCGTAAAAGCCGGTCGCGCCTAAAGGCGCTCCTACGGAATTATTCAAGTACTTCCAGGCGTGATCCAAACGCGTGTGCGAGTGTGCCACGATCAACATATTCCAATTCACCGCCCAAAGGCACGCCATGTGCAAGGCGGCTTGGATGCACATCAAATTGCCGTGCAAGTTGGGCAAGATAATGCGAGGTCGCTTCGCCTTCCACCGTGGGATTAGTGGCAATAATCAATTCCTTGATTTCACCGTGCGCCATGCGGGTAGCGAGCTTGTCCAAGCCCAATTCTTTCGGACCAAGACCATCCAGCGGTGACAATCGTCCCTGCAAAATAAAATAAAAGCCACGAAAGCCGGTCGCTTGTTCAATCACCAACCGATCGGCAGGCGTTTCGACCACGCACAGCAGATGTTTGTCGCGCGATGCACTCATGCATATCTGGCAAACCGGCGTTTCGGAAAAATCGCGGCATTGTTCGCAATGGCCAATTTTTTCTGCGGCTTCCGCCAAAGTCTTTGACAAGCGCACGGCCGCATCGCGATTGCGATCCAGTAATTGATAAGCCATCCGCTGAGCCGATTTCTGCCCGACTCCCGGCAAACAACGCAGTGCTTCAATCAATTGTTCGAGCAAGGGCGATGCACTCATTCGTGGTTCTTAGGCATTAAAACAAACCCGGAATTTTCATGCCTTTTGGAATCGGCATGCCGGCAGTCGCCGCCGACATGCGGCTTTCACTTTCAGCATTGGCTTTGGCAACGGCGTCGTTGAATGCAACCGAGATTAAATCTTCCAGCATTTCGCCATCAGCCAATAATGAAGGATCAATACGAACACGACGGGTTTCCATTTTGCCGGTCAGGGTAATGCTAACCATGCCGCCACCGCTGGTGCCGGTGACTTCGAGCGCTGCCAATTCATCTTGTGCGCGCTTCATGTTTTCCTGCATACGCTGAGCTTGTTGCATCATTTGTGCGATATTGCCACGCATAAAATCTCTCTTTATTCTAAAGGACGGATGGAATCGGGCACGATTTGCGCGCCCTGTTGAAGTAACTGCGACACCACGGGGTCGGCCATGAAGGCGCTCTGTGCATCGGTTTGTTTTTCACTGCGAAATCTGGCGGTACGGTCATGCAGGGTTTCAGATTGCAGATTGGCTTTCTCGAAAATAATTTTGGGTACTTCGCCAAGCGCTGCCGCCAATTTTTGCGACAAACCGGTGACCACAGCATCACTTCGCAAATGCAAAAATCCGTCCGGCAAAGCCAATTTCAATAACCCGCTATCGAAAGCGATAAAAATGGAATGTGCCGCAAGCTCGCGTGCAGGCCCTTTTAATTCGGCGGCTTCGATCACATCGAGCCACTGCTCGTGATTTTTTAATTCACGTTTGGCATAGCTCATAACAGGCTCTTGAATAGCCTTTGTTGAACCTACAAACACGGGCGTCGGCGTTTCGTTTTTTTCGATCGGCGGCAACGGCTTGATGACGGGTGCTAATGTCGGTGTAGGAATTGCCGAAGCGATGGGTGCTACTAGTTTCACAGTCGCGCGCGGCGTATTCGCAGGAGCAATTGTTTCGCCTTCGGTCATCGGACGAAAAGCCAGCATGCGTAATAAACTCATTTCAAAACCAGCGCGTGGGCTCGGTGCGAATGCCAAATCTCGTCTGCCATTTGTTGCCATCTGATACCAGAGTTGCACTTGCTCCGCACTCAAACGAGAAGCCAGTGTCGCAAAATCAACCGAGTTGGATTCGGTTTCAAAACCCGGCACTAACTGCGTGCATTGCAATTGATGCAAAGCAATTGCCAGATCATCCAGCACATGAGCAAAGTCAGGGGAATACACCGACATTTCTTCTACTCTGGCCATTAATGCGGACGCATCGCCGAGTGACAAGGCATCGAGTAACCCGCCCACTTGTGCATTATCGACGGTGCCGAGCATCGCATTCACGCTCGCCGCCGTTAACTGGCCACCGGTGTAGGCAATGGCTTGGTCGAGCAAGGACAAACCATCGCGCAAACTACCATCGGCACTGCGCGCCAATAGTTTGATGGCAGCGGCTTCGGCATCAATATTTTCGGCAGCAAGAATTTTTGTTATTTGTCCGCCAATTTGATTTTCATCCAGACGACGTAAATTAAATTGCAGGCAACGCGACAAAACGGTGATCGGCAGTTTTTGCGGATCGGTCGTTGCCAGTAAAAATTTCACATGACCCGGCGGTTCTTCAAGCGTCTTCAATAAGGCATTGAACGCCGGTTTCGAGAGCATATGAACTTCGTCGATCAGATAGACTTTAGTGCGACCGCGCGAGGGCATGTATTGCGCGTTATCGATTAAATCACGCACATTATCGACGCCGGTATTGCTGGCGGCATCGATTTCAAGCAAATCGATAAAACGACCGGCATCAATATCTAGACAGGCGTTACATTCACCGCAGGGGTCGGAGCTTTCGCCACGTTCGCAGTTCAAACTTTTCGCAAAAATTCGGGCGATTGTAGTTTTTCCGACACCACGAGTACCCGTGAACAAAAAAGCATGATGCACACGACCGGTGTCCAAAGCATTGGTGAGTGCTTTGACGACATGCTCTTGGCCGACTAATTCAGTAAATTTTTTCGGCCGCCATTTGCGGGCCAACACCAAATATGACATTCGCGTTTCCTTCTTGTCCGCCATTGTGCCAAGCGCAGACGATTGAGCCAAGGAAAAGAATCAAAATCCCTGAAAATCACTTGTTCAGCCTGAAATCGTGGGATATCCGCGGCATATCGATAGCGTATTGCTTGTCCATGGAGAGCTGAAAAGGTACAATTCGCGCCCTGCACAAGCTAAGGCTTTGGCAGTGCCGAGTTTCAAAGCGTCACCTGCGGAGAGATGTCCGAGTGGTTTAAGGAGCACGCCTGGAAAGTGTGTGTACGGTTTAAACCCGTACCGAGGGTTCGAATCCCTCTTTCTCCGCCATTTCTATGGCGGCCCCGTCGGCCCCTCGCGACGATAGGTTGAAAATCCCGCCAGGGCCGGAAGGCAGCAACGGTATTGACTGATTCGTGCGCCGAGGCAAGTTGGCGGGGCTGCCACCTTTATTTATATCGGAATTTATACCGGACAGGTTTTCGGGCCTAGGCCCGACCGCTTCTAAGCCCGACCGCTTCTAGGCCCGACAGCTCCTACGCAGTCGGATGCAACCAATCCGAGCTGCCATCCTCATAGCGTTCTTTTTTCCAGATCGGAACCCGTTGCTTGACCTCATCAATCACATAACGACAGGCGGCGAATGCGGCATCACGGTGCGCAGCGCTTACGCCAACCCAAACCGCGCAATCGCCAATCGCCAAATCGCCGACGCGATGCACACAACGAACATCCAGAATTCCGAAACGCTCGCAGGCTTCCTGCAATATTTTTTCACCTTCGGTTTCTGCCAGTGCCGCATAGGCTTGATAGCCAAGGGCCTGCACTACTCGTCCGGCGTGATGATTACGCACCCAGCCCTCGAAGCAGATAAAAGCGCCGGCTTGATCGTGCTTTAGTTCTGCTTTTAATGCCTGCGCATCAATCATCAATTGTGAAATGGCAAATTTTTTCATCCGCCCGACACCGGTGGTATAAAAGCGATTTCATCGCCATCGGAAACACTGTCTTGCCAATTGACGAATACCCCATTCACGGCAACACGAATATGAGTAGTCTGGAATTTAAAATGATATTTCTGTTTCAAGCTTTCGTACAAAGTTATTAATGAGCCGGGCTTTTCGACAAGCTCTGAATCAACACCAGCAGCCTCCTGAAAACTGGCGAAATATAAAACAGTCACCGTCATGATTTCTTGCCGCTATTTTTTTTACGAATATCTTTTTTACCGCCGCTTTTTTCGATCAAACGCGTTGAGCCGATTTCAATATCATGACTAAGCGCCTTGCACATATCGTAAATCGTCAATGCGGCAATACTGGCGCCCATCAGGGCTTCCATTTCAACGCCGGTACGATGGATGGTTTTTACCGTACAGCTAATTCTCAAGCGTTCGGAGTCATGCCAATCAATCATGATTTTAATACCGTCTATCGGTAGCGCATGACAGAACGGAATTAACTCGTCGGTCCGCTTGACGGCCATGGTACCGGCAATAATGGCGGTGTCGATAATGGCGCCCTTCTTGGTGGCCATATCGGATTTAACAAGCAGCTTGACAATGGCTTTCGGAAAAACAACAAAAGTTTCCGCGCTCGCTTGCCGTGCCGTGACGGCTTTATCCGACACATCGACCATGCCGGGGCGACCTGCACCATCGATGTGGGTTAATGATTTATTCTTACTCATCTCAACCGCCGATAAAATACATTTCGATTTTTTTATTTTGTTTCGTTTGTGAGTCCCGCAATTCGCTGTAGCGGTCTGCACGGCGGGTCCATATTTCGCTCAGCTTTTGATTCAAGGCATTCTCACCTTCTGCCAACTCTGCACGGATATCATGGCCTTTGCCAGCAAACAGGCAAGTGTAAACATGGCCGTCTGCCGATAATCGTGCGCGATGACAATCACCGCAAAACGGCTCGCTGACCGAACTAACAAAACCAATTTCACCCGCACCATCGACAAAGTGATAACGCGATGCCACTTCACCGCGATAATTCGCCGACACAGCCTGCAATGGCCAACGCTGGTGAATTTGCGAATGCAACAGTTTTGATGGCACGACGTCTTGCATCGACCAGTTATTGCAGTTACCCACATCCATAAATTCGATAAAACGAAGTACCTGATTCGTGCCACGGAATTTTTCTACCAAAGGCAGAACCTGATCTTCATTGATGCCGCGTTGAATCACCGCATTGATTTTTATCGAAGAAAATCCGGCAGCTTCGGCGGCAGTAATACCCCTCAACACGTCATCGACCTGCCCTCTGCCACCGGATAATTGCGAAAACACCTTGGCATCCAGCGCATCAAGACTAACGGTTAAGCGATGCAAACCTGCCTGCTTCAAAGCGAACGCCTGTTTCTCGAGCAGTGAGCCATTGGTGGTTAAGGCAATATCTTCCAATTCGGTGATGCGTGACAAGCGCTCGATAAGCTGCGGCAGATTTTTCCTGAGTAAAGGTTCGCCACCGGTCAATCTGAGTTTACGCACACCAATTTTCACAAATGCCATGACGGCTTGTTCAATTTGATCAAACGAAAGCCGTGCGGCATTTTGTAAAGTTACATCGTCCGGTGTTTTATCGGCAGGCATGCAATACGGACAACGAAAATTGCAGGCCTCGATCACCGAAACCCGTAGATCGTGTACCGGCCTGGATAATTTATCGACCGGCATTGGCATCAAATTTTGTAACTGGGCGTTCATCTTATATTTGAGCCATGCGTGCTTGCGTTGGCGCAGGCAAGGCCAGTACTTCGCCGGGCTTGGCGATACGATAACCACGCGCCACTAATTGCTCGCCATGCGTCTGCGATTCATAGTGATACAAGGTGCAGCGCTGCAGTAACTGGGCTGAATATTCACGCTCCAAATCTTCGATGCCACTATGCGAAGGATTACCCTGCCAGGCGCAATCATGGGCAATCAATTCTTTTGCATCGGCATGTTTGGCAAGCATTTCGGGAATGGGGCGAGTGTCGCCACTCCAGACAACGCAGCCGTGTAAACGTAATGCGTATGCAGTTTCAGGCAGATGATGCCGGACCGGAAAAACTTCATACCAAAAACCGCGATGCCAAAAACCATTTGATACCGGAATCAAATGAAAACCATCCCACCAATTAGCACCACCTTCTGCAATAACACCGGGATATTCTGCCAAGCGTTGTTGCAGAAATGGCAATACGGTAACTGGCACGTATAGACGAACCTTGCCGCGTTTGGTTTCATCGAAATAGATTTTATAAAATAATCTTTCGAGCCCGGCTACGTGATCCATGTGAACATGCGTAATGAACACGGCATCCGGCGTGGTCTGATAGTGTTCCATATAAGCGGTTAGTGCTTCCTGCCCGCAATCAATCATCAGCTCAGGCTTGCCGTCGCATTCAATCACCGAAGACGCCGAGCCCAGCTCGATCGCCTGTGCGTTACCGACACCTAGAAAACGTAAAGCCCAACTCATCGTTCCATCTCCGTGTCATGCGCGGCACGCAAAATCTGCATGCCCGCCAGAATAGTTTGTTCGCTGATACTGCCGCGGTATTTTAACAAAGAACGCTGCAAGCGGTTCAGCACATCTACACGCCATATTGAATCACTGCTTGCATGGAGCTTGGCTTTATCCCAATCAATCAGCCAAATTTTCTGATCGACATCAAGTAAAATATTCTGTGCATTTAAATCGGCATGGTGTGCGCCGACTTTGTGAAAAGCAGCTATCGTTTTTCCGAGTCCAGCCCAAGGTGCCGATTCGGTTTGCTGATGCACGCATTCCAGAAAACTTTGCACATTCGGAATACGTCCCATCAAAATTGCGGCACGATAGAACAAGCCTTTTTTTAAAACCATGGCCGCAATAGGTTTTGGGACCGGAAGATTTTTTTCGCGCAATGCCTGCATAAAGCGAAATTCATGAATACTTCTGGCACTGCTTTCATCGCGCCAAAGATAACGCGCATCGCTAATTTTTGCCGCCCAGCCACCGCGTCGATAATGCCGCAGCACGGCCTCGCCAAATTCGGCTTTCACAAACCAGGCTGCGCCTCGGCCACCTTTGCCGCTGACGGGTTTTGCCTGATCGCCATAGCTTGCCGCATCGAACCAGTTGATATCAGGGCTGGATACCATTTGCCTATCAAACACGATGACGCCGGACTCAAGCCCTTGCTTGAGCTCCAACCTGCCATTTGCATTAGTGTTTTCAATATCCATGGGCAAGCTTATTTTCAGATTGATTATATATAGCCGTAGGCCTACGTCAGTTTACATCTTCAACAATGTTTTGGTTGCGCTGTAAGGGTCACTTTCATTGACTTTAGTATTCACTCGGTAGGAATTTGCTGCGTTTTACTGCAAAATAAGCCCGAAACCGGGCACTACAACATTCACACAACGAGTTCAGGCATGCAAACCGTCAACGTGCTGTGCATAAAATGGGGCAAGAAATACGGTCCTGAATACGTCAATCATTTGCACTCAATGGTGAGCCGTCATCTTACTTTGCCGTTTCGGTTTATTTGCCTGACCGATGACAAAACCGGCATTGATCCGAAAATTGAAGTTAAAGACATTCCTCAAGTCGGCTTTAAAGATTTTGATGAACGTCAGGCATGGACATTCGGCCATGGCTGGCTGAAATTAACCAGCTTTGCCAGTCCGCTTTACGATATTGTAGGCACCACTTTATTCATTGATCTCGACGTCGTGATAGTCGATAACATCAATGCATTTTTTGAAATGCCCGGTGAATTTTTAGTGATTAAAGAATGGGACAAAAAAGACGAAACCGGAAATACTTCGGTCTATCGCTACGAAATAGGCGCCCATACCGATGCGCTGGATTATTTAAAGAATAATAAAGACGAAGCACTCGCAGCGGTTCGTAACGAGCAGGAATTTATTACCGGCTTTCTGGCAAAACAAGGCAAGCTTAAATACTGGCCTAATGAATGGTGCCGCAGCTTCAAACGTCACTGCATGCGCAAAGGTTTGTTAGGCTTTTTTCTGCCGCCACAAATTCCTGCTGGCGCGAAAATCATTGCCTTTCATGGCAAACCCAATCCACCCGATGCAATAAAGGGCGTGAGTGGCAAATGGTATAGGCGAGTTATTCCGGCGGCGTGGATTGCTGATAATTGGCGGTAGACTGCGTTCAAACGCACTATCAATTTACTTAGACTTGCCTTCAGTAGGAGCGCTCACGAGCGCGATAAATTTGCGACAATCTTGATCGTGGTCTTTGTACCGCTAAGAAGATCAGAAATTGCGGCAATCTGTTTTCGCACTCGTGAGTGCTCCTACGAAAAAATATAAATGGTAGCAATCTGCCATCGCACTCGTGAGTGCTCCTACGATAAGGTCAGAAATTGCGGCAATTCCTCAGGCTCAAGCACAGCCTATTGGTCCGAGCAATTATCGATACAAGCCTCATCCTTGAGTTGCTTCATGCCAGCATTCCGCTCTACTTCGGCCTCACTCATCCTGGCGCTGGTGTCATCGTAAACCTTGTCGATTTCTGCTTTTGCAGCCAATGCATCGGCTTCTGAAACACCTGCTTCTTTCGCGGCAGCCAATAGCGAGGCTTCGTCTGCAGCCCGGGTTTCTGCTTCAGTGAATGTCTTTTCTGCTGTGGCACTATCCTCGATTTTCTGCGTGCACCCAGAAAATACTAGAAATCCCATCAGTAAAAAAATAGTGCTGTGTAGTTTCATAATCCTGCCTTACTTGCGATGTCTAACAAGACACATCGTGAAGAGGCGGGCAAAACGGACACGTAGCCCGGGTCATGGCTTTATCTGACCCGGGAATGTTCACGATACAAATAAACCCGGGTAAAAGAGCATTACCCGGGCTACGATGCTTTATCCAGCCTTTGCAATCCAGCCTTTTTGGGGACTATCTGTGAATACCAACTTGGCATTGTGATTACTAGAATCAATATCTTGCAAGCGTTTTAATATAGCTGTGAATTGGGTATTTTTTTCATTGACCGACTCTAGAAAAAGCTTTCGCAGTGCGCCATCTGCCAGCTTGGGTACGCGTGCGGCCTTTTCCCATTTGGCGATTTGTTGCCCGTCGTTATATCCCATGAGTTCACCTAACATGACTTGCGAAAGCCCCAGCTCTTTGCGCAAAAAACGAAATTCACGGCCAATCAAATGTGGTTTTTCTTTCGCTAGTTGCGTACCAATTGAACTATGCAATCCGGCAACATCTTCGATGGCAGTCGCTTTTCCATAGGGTGTTTTAATGGTCGTATAGCCATTGGCTAGCCATACATTCAATAAGCCACAGTCTGTGTAGTGAAACATAAATTTAATCTCTGATTACTGTAACAATAATAATGTAACTTGCTTTCTCAGCATCCCAATCTAGAGCAACCACGGTGCTCACTTTGTCGCCGCAGGCAACGCGGGTTATAGTAAATTTCCAGCAGGCCTTGATGTCTAACGCAGGACCTTCCGTGATTGCACCTTTAAGTAAACACTCTAGCACCTGAACCCGGGTAACTTTTCTTTGCGTCATCCTCTTGCTAGCGTGATCAGAAAAAAATACTGCTTTTGAATCTTGAGCTAGACGACGAACAATACGTAATGCATTGGTGGGCGTTAAAACAAGGTGCGCGATAGCACTCTTTGGTTTCTTTGGCTTGTTTGATTTTGCCATGCCAGACTACCTATATTTTTTATAGATTACAAGTGACTTCGATATTCGTTCAGCTTACTGGCTTTTTACTGCGCGCTTTAGGTTTTTCGGCAGGTAGCAATGAAGTCAGCTGTTGGTAGCGTTCAAACAAAAAAGCCACGCGTTCGGCGTCGGTTTTGAATGTTTGCTTGCCGTAGGCAGCATCTACCGCTCGGTCAAGTACTTGATGGGCTTTAACCAAAACCGGCGGCATGCTAAGTGGGCCATATAAATCTGCCAGTGTTGAATCAGGAAATTGCGCGCGAGCGTCAAGTATGGCTTGTGCAGCCGCTTCGATCGCTTCACGTTGTTTATTGTTTGGTGAATCAGGCCAAGGGAAGTTGTTGTAAACGATATCTTTTGAATAACGATAACGGCTTTCAAGCCGACCACACGTATATCGAACCCAAGCCATATGCATTGCTGAATTTAATGCACCAAAGTGGAATAACTTCGCATTTGGTAAGGCGAAGCAACTATTGCCAACGATATCATTCTTAGAAAAAAAACCAAACGGAATATACCTGCGATTTTCTGACGTGTGTCCGGGCACTAGAACATAATCTGAAACTGGCTGCGTTACCTGTCGAAACAAAGTTGAATGAACATAACCTCGGGTAGTAGGAGCTTTACTAGCCTTGCGAAAACGATCTACTGCTTTCACGCGAGCCATCACCTCTGGCAAGCCTTGCAAAGACCTAGGGTCGGCGCCCACCAGCCAGAGAACCCAACGCTTTTCTCCATGCAGGTATTCATGCGCACTAATAAATTTTTTGATAAAAGGTTTTGCGCCTGGCTCTGATCTCAAAAATTCTTTTTTCTCTTCATCAGTAAAAAGAAAGTTACCATCGTCAGTAGGTTTGCTTCCATACATCATTTCTGGCATTCCGCAGAGATTAGAACTTCTGTTCTCTAGGAGCACCCAAGGTGCATCGACTAAGTATGCATTAATTGTTCTGGTCGATATCGGGGATGGCTCTCCAACCACACTCTCATATCCATAAATAGTTTTTATAGATTTATTTTCATTAGAAAAGCCGATAATTACGCAATACACGGCTGCATTTCCTTTCGCTTCATTAGACCAGCGAAATGTTTGGTGAGCGAAATTAATCACTAATCCTTGATGTTTAGCCAATGCACGCCACAAAATTCCGACCTGCTCCCCTTGCGTAATTGAGTTTGTTGAAACAAATGCAACCTCAATATTTGTTGATTGAATCATTTTTGCCGCAAGCACATACCAAGCACAAACAAAATCAAGTACGCCAACCGACTTTGCATCACCGATTGCTGCCAACATATCTGCTTTCTGACTGGTAGTTTGTAAATGATGCCCAATAAACGGGGGGTTTCCAAGAATGAAATTTAAATTTTCTTTTGGAACTACCTTGTTCCAATCTATTCTCAAGGCATTACCATTAACAATACTGGCAGACTTTTCTAGCGGTAAACGCACAAAACGGTTACCGAAAATTTCTTGCACGCGAAGGTTTAATTGGTGATCGGTTAGCCATAAAGCGACCTGGGCAATTTGCGCAGGAAACTCCTCAATTTCAATGCCGTAAAACTGATCAACATTGCACTTGATCAGCAAACGCGGATCCAGACTTTGGCCCGAGTCCAATTCTTTTTTATTCATTGCCAAAATGACATCGAGTTCCAGCAAACGTAACTCGCGATAGGCAATAACAAGGAAATTACCGCAGCCGCAGGCCGGGTCAAGAAAGGTGAGTGTTGCCAACTTTTCATGGAACTCATGTAATTTGGGACGGCTATTTTTAATTTTTTGAAACTCACTGCGTAATTCATCTAAAAATAAGGGATGAATAAGTTTGAGAATATTTTTTTCGCTGGTATAGTGAGCACCCAGATTACGGCGTGCTTTTTCATTCATGATGGACTGAAACAAGGCGCCAAAAATCGCCGGGCTAATTTGACTCCAATCCAGGCCAGCAGCATTTAATAGTTGCTCACGCATTTGCGCATTAAATGCCGCGGGCGGAAGTGGCTCGGCAAATAAT
>JAYSXB010000074.1:0-1989 GCA_043717775.1 Arenimonas sp. | reverse complement strand
TACATAAAACTATTAGGCCTTCCCGGCACCTTGGCTGATGAGTTCAATATCAGAACATCGGAAATGCCTGCGATGAAAATACTGAGCGAAAAGCCAGTGCGTAGGGACATTGATAAAACGCTCAGCACACTCGGCTATTTTGCAATTACCGGCGTCATTGTTGCCTCTTTGATTATGATAGCCATGCATTTTCAAGCGCCGAGCAAGCGCAGTGAAACCATGCCTTTGGATATTCAATCGCAGACTCAAGCTGCACCACCACCTGCAATGGCGCAGCCCCCTGCTCCAATTGACCCACAGCCTGTCAATCAAACACCTGTCATGGCAAGCATGGCGCCGCCAATTACAACGGCAGCAACCACACCGAGTGCCTGGGAAATTCGTGTCAATGCCGATAGCTGGGTTGAAATTACCGGCACCGATGGCAAGCGAATTGAAAGTGGCATCCTCGGTGCTGGCGCAGTTAAACAATACAGCGCGGATCAATTGGCTAGCGTCACCTTCGGCAATGCAGATCAGGTGCAACTGCTTCGCAATGGTCAGGCAGTCGATTTAACTGCATTTAAACAAGATAATGTGGCACGTTTTAAAATTGCCAGTGACGGTGTTTTATCCGCCAACCCCGAAAGCAATTAATTTTTATTATTATTCATTCATTTTTACTGCAAAAGCAGATTAGAGAATTATGTCCAATCATCAAATTGACGAATACGAATTAGGCGAACGTTCCAGAACCTGGTTTAAGGAAAATAGCGGCTCATTAATTACTGGCGTGGCACTTGGTCTGGGTTGCATATTTGCCTACCAATGGTGGCAGGGCAATGGCGAGAAGCATCAGACCGAAGCAGCCTTGCAGTATCAAGCTTTTACCAATGCGGCCGAGAAAAATGATCCTGGCAAAACAAAAATCGTTTTGGCTTCATTGGAATCTAAATATTCTGATACCCAATATTTAAACTTTGCCGTTTTGCGTCAAGCTCAGTTATTGCAAGCAAACGGCAAAAACGACGATGCACTGAAATTACTTCAAGCTAATATCGCAAAAGCGACCGAAGTTACGATTAAGGAACTTTATCAATTGCGTATTGCCCGTTTGCAGCTAATCAATGGCAAAGCCGATCTTGCCCTGAAGCAATTGGCAGATGTGAAAGACAGCACTTATCCTGCGTCACTCGAAGAAATCCGTGGCGACGCCCAAATGCTGCTTGGTAAACGGGAACTTGCCAGTCAGTCTTATGTCAAAGCGCTCACTGCTTTAGATCAAGCAGCACCAATACGCAATTTAATCGAATTAAAATTAATTGATGCAGGTGGCTCATTGCCTGCTAAGCCAGGAGCTTGATCCATGTTGCGACGCATTGCTTTGATTTGCCTGATTGCATTCACGCTGAATGGCTGTTCGACTGTTAAGGGATGGTTTGGCGGTAGTTCTAAAAACGCGGCTTCCGAACCTGCTGAATTAAAAAAGATGGCCAATACCATCGCTGTTAAACGCTTGTGGTCAACCGGTATTGGCGGTGGCGAAGACAAATTATGGCTGCGTCAAAAACCTGCTTTAATTGGTAACAAGGTAATTGTTGTTGATGACAGCGGTCGCGTTCGTGCACTCGATGCCATGAGCGGCAAAACACTTTGGGAATCCAAAGCCCTGGAAATGAAATCCGGCGGTAGCCGTTTATTGTTCTGGCGTAAACATTCAACCGAAACCGGTTTGACCAGCAGTGCAGGTGTTGGTGCTGGTTTAGTGATTGTTGGCGGACGTAATGGCGAAGTGATTGCACTGGATGCCGAGACCGGTAGCAAAAAATGGAATACTAAAATTACATCCGAAGTTATTAGTGCGCCTTTGGTTGCCGATGACCGCATTATTGTTCGTGGCGGTGATGGTCGTGTATTCGGATTTGATATTGCCGACGGCGCTCGCAAATGGGTATTCGATCGTGCATTGCCATCGCTCAGTGTTCGCGGCAACGGCAGCCCCGTGCTGGG
>JAYSXB010000073.1:0-13179 GCA_043717775.1 Arenimonas sp. | reverse complement strand
GCGAGGAGTACAGCAGGTCGGCCAGCTCCGCGGCCGTCGCCGGCGTCACAGAGCGATCGGTGAGGCAAAGCACCTGGCCGTTGCGCCGTTGGAGCACCACCAGCTTGCAAGACTGAGTTCAAGGGAGAGAGTGATGCAAACAGCAGTTCCACATCATCTACTTGCAATGGCACATTTGGGCGATAGCTAAGCTCACCCTGCCATGCTATGCCGCCTGGCAAAGTGGTGTTAAAGCTCATACCGTAGAGCTGGATATCCTCAGGATACTCGACGAAATACGATGCGTTCTTGGCGGCAGACACGCCGCCGCCAGCGATAAAGCCTGCCACATTTACCGCATTACCCGACAGCAACGGCACGCGGCTGTGATAATTCATGGCATAGAAGGCAAAATCGGTTTGATTGAGATTTTCTGCAAAGTAACGAATTGCGCCACCAAACTGGCCGCTATCGCTGGTTTTGCGATCACGTCCGCGAGGAACCGCATTGTTGCATGCACTGGTTAGCAGAGCGCCCGCCGTGGGCGCGCCGTAAGCACCAACAAGAGCCGCATAACGGTCACTGTTTACAACGCTGCCACCGGGAGCACAGGTCGCTGCAAATCGCTCTGGGTTATACACCGGCTGACCAGCAATGCCGAAACCTAGCATAACGTAGGTGCCGCCATTGGTAGCGAAGTCATTTTGGCTAAAATAGGTGCCCGCTGGATCAGCTTCGGTTTGTTCAAATTCGGTCAGATAGAAACCTTCAACCGATAGATTGTCGGTGATACCAAACGAGGCCCAAAGTGCATCAACCGGCAAAAATGCTTCTTTCAGCTCGGCACCTGCGACTCGTAGCTTGGAGACATCAATCGGATTAATGACGTTGATACCACCTTGGATAAAGGTGCTTTCACCCCAGCTAATGACTTGACGGCCAACGCGAGCGTTTAATTTATGATCGCCAAGATCAAAACTGCCGTAAACAAATGCGTCCAGCAAACGGAAGTCTTTGCCGACTTTTTCTTTTGCTGCGGCTGATAATTCTGCGCGGTTTACATTTTCCATATCATAAAAATAACTGGCGCGCATAAACGCACCGAAATTCTTGTATTTCAAATCCATTTCAGAAGTGATTTTAAAAGCTTGAGAAATCGCATCACCCTGTTGGTAAAGCCGATCACCGTCATCGCGGTTGACCGAAAAACGACCAGGTGCATTTACCTGAGCAGCAGAACCAGGAAAGGATCCAACCCCAGCAATTGCAACATTGCCACCGCCAATCAATGGATTGAAGTTCGCCTTGCCAATTAAGTTGGGATCAATATCTTCAGTACGCCAAGAATAACCCAGTGAAACCGTTGTATCGATGCTGCCGGTTAACTCGCCTTTTTCAAATTCAAAGGCCTGTACTGCTGGAGCTGAGAGCAATGCAAAAGCGACAGCCATTGCCAAAGGTGCACGAGCTCGAAGCCCGGTGGAACGATTTAGTTTTTTCATTAGATTTATTCCTGATCAGCAGCAAAAGTTTTTTGAATTACAAGCCCCGCGAGGCAGATTCGAGAAAATCGTTAAATTTTCGCAATTCTGCGTCTTTATTGCGGACGCTCCCCCCGGAGACTCGGTTTCCAGTACTTGCATATTAAGAGTCCGTTAGAAAATCGCAATGCTCGAGCGTACGGTTTAACAAAATATTTCCATGTTGCAATGCACAAAATTGAGCTTTCCCTCTAATTTACAGGCTAAACGGCCTAGGTCGGTAGTCCAGCGTCATACGGGCAGGTATGGGGTCAAAGACCCAGTCCTCGCTCAAACGCGCAAAAAAACCCGCACCTAAGCCATTAGCCTGCCCTGAAAATACAGCAAATCGAAGCAACAATTGGAATAAAAAATCAGGAATTCGCAAAACAGGGGTCTTCGGTGAGTCCTTTTGCAGGGCACGCAATAACATTTGATCGAAGCCTAAGGTTTCACCGCCAGGCAAATTTAGGATTAATCGATCAGAACGGTGCAATTCCATTGCTTTTATGACAGCGTAGGCAACATCGGCGGCATGTACAGGTTGACGCAAGCCGGCAGCGTTTTTTGGCAGCAGTACAAATTTGTAGCGTTTTGCTATGCGCAACCAGCGCGACAAACTTTGATCGCGCCCCATTCCGTAAATTAATGTCGGGCGCAGGATGATTAAATTTCTTACTGCTTTTTCAGCGTGTTGCACAAGCCGCTGTTCGCTTTCATGTAGCACTTGAGCCAGTTTGCGTTCATTTGGATCTGGCGAATTTTTTTTAGTAATAATACTGGTCGAACTCAGCGCAATAATTTTTTGTGTTTTTATATTTGATGATAACAACCAGTTTGAAAAAGCATCCAGTGGCCCAAGGCTAATAATGGCATCGTAATATTCTTCGCTTGATTTGAAATTTGAAAACTCTGCCTGCTGCCAGACAATATTTTGTTCGTTTACATTTTTCTGGCGTGAAATGGCCGTTACTTGATATTGCGAATCACGCAACAAGGGCAGCAAGGCATCACCTACTTGACCCGACAATCCGAATATAAGCAGCTTATTCACGGAATATTTTTATTGAGTTGCCATTTCAAAAAGACAAAGGCCGAAACCGCTGCAATCAATGAAGCCAATAAAATACCGAGACGATAACTTACTTGCAGCATTTCGCCCTGCCCTTCAAAAGCGAGCGAGCCAATAAACAAACTCATGGTGAAACCGATGCCACATAACATTGACAGGCCCCACAGCATCGAAAGACTGAGCCCGTCGGGCAGCCGCACCCATTTTAATTTCAGCAACACATAAGCCATGCCAAACACCCCGATCTGTTTGCCAATGAACAAGCCCATCACAATGCCCAATGGAATAGGATCGATCAAATTCGACCATTGAATGCCTTGCAGGGAAACACCGGCGTTGGCGAATGCAAACAATGGCAAAATGAAATACGCCACCCATGGATGCAAGAAATGTTCGAGTTTTTCCGATGGCCTTACTGCACCATCATCAGTACTTCCAAGCGGAATACATAAGCCGAGCACCACTCCGGCCAACGTGGCGTGCACACCGGATTTTAAGACCGCGACCCACATAACAAGACCAATGATCAAGTAGGCGCTTAAA
The DNA here is from genome assembly GCA_043717775.1 of Arenimonas sp. Taxonomy (GTDB): domain Bacteria; phylum Pseudomonadota; class Gammaproteobacteria; order Xanthomonadales; family Xanthomonadaceae; genus Arenimonas. Next base: position 10,065 of record JAYSXB010000073.1, on the reverse strand, counting down.
CGCATGACATTGAATTTATTGAGTACCCACAAACAAAAAATCGCACCCACGGCAATGCCCAGTGAAAGCAGAGACAGATTCGACGTATAAAAAATCGCAATGATAATAATGGCCCCAAGATCATCCGCCACTGCAATTGCTGTCAATAATAATTTCAGCGCCACCGGCACCCGTGAACCCAGCAATGACAGCACTCCCAGCGCAAAGGCAATATCGGTAGCCGCAGGAATAGCCGTGCCACTGATGGCAACAGGGTCGTTCCAATTGAAAGCTGCATACAAAGCCATTGGCACCACCATACCGCCTAATGCACACATGGCAGGCAGCATAATTTGTTTTCTATCGGCGAATTGCCCCTCGATAAATTCGCGTTTTAACTCCAGACCCACCAGTAGAAAAAAAATCGCCATCAGGCCATCGTTAATCCACAGCAGCAAAGGTTTTTTTATTGCGAAATCGGCAATACCGACATGAATCGGGAAGTTCAGGAAATTCTGGTACAAGCCGACTAAATCGCTATTGGCAACTGTCAATGCAATGATTGATGCAGCCACCAGCAGGATGCCACCAGCAGCTTCTAAGCGAAAAAAATCCAGCAAGTGCTTATACGCTCGAATCGATAATGATTTTTTAGTTTGCATAACTCGATACTAGCATCGTCGTATTAGCTCCGATGTAGGAAGCCGCTGCGGGGTACAGGCTGTTTCGTAGGAGGCCGCTTGCGGGCGACCGGGACATGCAGGCAATGAAAACATCGACAACGTAATCCTATGAATTATAAATATCCTGCGCAATAAAAAAGCAACCGTCTTCGCCCGCAAGCGGCCTCCTACGAGGAATATTGAATGTCGCCCGCAAGCGGCATCCTACGAAAATAATTATGACCAGACTTTAAACAACTCGAATGCCAGCCAAGACAAAAACAAAACGAATAAAATAAAACCTTCGCTACGGTTAATTCGCAAATCACCGCCTAGAATCGGATACAAGGCCAGCGTGAATGCCATTGCTGCAGGCAATTCAAAACCAATAAAAGACACCGGCAACATCATGGGCTTGACGATTGCCATGCCGCCAATAATAAATAATAAATTGAATAAGCAAGCACCTAACACCATGCCTGCTACAAGATTGCCCTTGCCGCTGCGTGCCGCCAATATCGCCATCACTACTTCAGGTAATGCAGTGCCTATCGCCACCACGGTTAATCCGGTTAACAAAGGCCCAAAGCCAAGGGATAGTCCAATGACAGGTGCTGCATTAATGACTAGTTTTGCACCGAAAAATAATAAACCGGCACCCATTAAAATTCGTACTGCATTCATCGCGGGCGAAGTATTGGTTTCGAAAGCTTCTGCGACTTCTTTTTGAAGCTCGACGGTTTCGTTATTGGCTCGTTGCATAATCACGAACACCGCGACAACAAACGCAGTCACCAACAAGCCGCCTTCCCAACGTTGCAAGCCACCATCTAAACCCATTAGCAATACAGCGCCCGTAGCGACCAGCACAAAGACTATTTGCAATGCCAGCGAACGCATGCCGAGCAACATAGGAGCCGAGATAGCCGCCAATGCTAGCGTCAGGCCAATATTGACGATATTACTGCCGATGGCATTGCCTATTGCCATTTCTGGCTGACCGCTGAAAACGGCGAAAGCGTTGACGGCCAATTCTGGAATTGATGTAGCAAACAACATCATCAATACACCGGTTTTAAAACCGGACAAGCCTAGGCGTTGCGACAATCCAGCAAGACCTTTCACCGCAGAATCACCGCCCAATAACAAGAGCAATAATCCGCAGAAAAATAAACCGGTACTGATTAACATTGCATTGCCCCTTAGTTTTTTAGCGAGTTTTTTCCATGCTTTTCAGCGTCGTGCGTTATTTCTTTTTAGGAATATATAAATCGGTAATAGTACCTTCATAGACTTCTGCCGCCATACCAATAGACTCGCCCAAAGTCGGATGCGGATGAATACTGTGGCCAATATCCCCTGCTTCGCAGCCCATTTCAATGGCAAGTACCACTTCGGAAATCAAATCACCGGCATTCAGCCCCACAATGCCGCCGCCAATAATGCGATGGGTAGCTTGGTCGAAAATTAATTTAGTGAAACCTTCGGTGCGGCCGATACCAATCGCGCGGCCGCTGGCTGCCCAAGGGAATTTACCCACACCAATAGTGAGATTTTTTTCTTTCGCTTCGGTTTCGGTCACACCGACCCAGGCAATTTCCGGATCAGTGTAGGCTACCGATGGAATGACACGTGCTACCCATTCGCGTTTTTCACCCGAAGCCACTTCGGCAGCGAGCTTACCTTCATGCGTCGATTTGTGCGCGAGCATCGGGTTGCCGACCAAATCACCAATTGCAAAAATATGCGGCACATTGGTGCGCATTTGCCGATCGACCGGAATAAAACCGCGATCGGTCACGGTAACGCCTGCAAGTGGCGCGTTGAGCTTGCCGCCATTGGGCGCGCGGCCCACGGCCACTAACACACGGTCGAACACTTTTTTATCCGGAGCTGCGCCTTCAAAGCCGACATGAATGCCATCTTTTTTTGCTTCGACTTTAGCTGCCTTGGTTTTGAGATGAATTAGGACACCGGTTTTTTTCAAACGATCAGCCAATGGTTTGACCAAATCTTTATCCGCGCCGGGCATCAACTGCTCGGCCATTTCCACCACGACCACTTCACTCCCAAGAGCGCGATACAACGTCGCCATTTCCAAACCGATTATGCCGCCGCCAATTACTAATAAACTTTTCGGAATGTCATGCAGCATCAAGGCATCGGTGGAATCCATTATGCGAGGATCTTCCCAGGGAAAGCCCGGCAATTTTACCGGCTGGGATCCGGCGGCAATAATGCATTGCTGAAAGCCGAGCACTTGTTTGCCTGTTGCAGTTTCTATTTCAAGTTGATTCGGCGAAATAAATTTAGCTGTGCCCATTACCGTTTGAACTTTTCGTTGTTTCGCCATGCCCGACAAACCGCTGGTCAAAGTGCCGACCACTTTTTCTTTGTGCGTGCGTAATTTTGCCAGATCAATTTTTGCTTCACCAAAGCTGACGCCATAGTCGGCGGCATGCTTTGCTTCTTCAATCACTTCGGCAGCATGCAGCAAAGCCTTGGACGGAATGCAGCCAACATTGAGGCAAACGCCGCCTAATTGTGCATAGCGTTCCACCAATACGACATCCATACCCAAATCGGCCGCGCGGAAAGCAGCGGTATAACCGCCGGGGCCGGCGCCAAGCACGACTAACTGGCAGGAAATATCGGCATTGTCTTTAGCAACGCCAACCGGAGCTGCCACGGTGGCAACGATAGGCACAGAGGCTTTGTTCTCAATTGGCGATACAAGCGCAGCAGATTTTTCTATCGTCGCTTCTGTTGTTTCAACAATCGCAATGATGTCGCCTTCGGACAATTCATCGCCAATTTTCACGCGCAATTCTTTCACCACACCCGCAGTGCTCGCAGGCACTTCCATCGTAGCTTTGTCGGATTCAAGCGTGACCAGACCCTGATCTTTTTTAACCGTGTCACCAAGCTTGACCAATATTTCAATCACCGGAACCTTGGTACTACCACCAATATCCGGAACTTTTAGTTCGATGCTGCTCATAGGGTTATGCCTTCGATAATCACAGCAATAACTGGCGTAAATCGGCCAGCGACTGGTTCAGAGAACTTGCAAATCTTGCAGCAGCGGCGCCATCGATAACGCGATGGTCATAGGACAAGGACAATGGCAGCATTAAGCGCGGCTGGAATTCGGTGCCATTCCAAACCGGTTTGATCTGCGATTTCGAAACACCAAGAATGGCGACTTCCGGCGCATTAATAATCGGCGTAAAGCCGGTACCGCCAATGCCACCGAGTGATGAAATCGAAAAGCAACCGCCCTGCATATCATTTGGGCCAAGTTTTTTATCGCGTGCTTTCGCGCTGATGACCGCGAGTTCCTGCGCCAATTCGAGCAAGCCTTTTTTATCGACATCACGAATGACCGGCACGACTAAACCGTCTGGGGTGTCAACGGCAATTCCGATATGGAAATATTTTTTGAGAATCAGATTATCGCCTTCCAGCGATGCATTGAAGTTCGGATATTTTTTCAGTGCAGCCACCACCGCTTTCATCATGAAAACCAGCGGCGTCACTTTAACGTCCTTGTGTTCTTCGGCAAGTTTTTTGCGGAATAAATCCATCTCGGTGATATCGGCTTCGTCATTTTGCGTGACGTGCGGAATCATCGCCCAGTTGCGCGCAAGATTCGCTCCGGAAATTTTCTTGATGCGCGATAATGGCAATGATTCAATCGCACCGTACTTGGCAAAATCCACTTGCGGCCAGGGAATTAAATTCAAGCCTGAACCACTGCCAGAATTTGCAACACCCGAAACCAAAGCGGTTTTAACAAATTGCTGCACATCGATTTTTGAAATACGGCCACCGCGCTCACTGCCTTTGACCTTGGATAAATCAACACCCAGTTCGCGTGCAAACACTCTTACTGATGGGCTGGCGTAAGGCACATTGGCAGGCATCAAAGCGTCGGCGTCAAAACTGACCGGCGGTGTACGAACAGGATTATTTGCAGGCGCTACAGTAACGACCGCCGTTGGCACCTTGGCAACTGGCGCAGATAATACGGGTTCTATTTTTTGCGGAGCGTCTGCTTTGATAGCTGGTATTGCAGTCGATGCTGGCGAGGCGGCGGCTTCACCCGATACTTCAATCAGCGCGACAACATCGCCCTCGGACATTTCATCGCCGAGTTTAACTTTAAGCTCGCGCACAATACCCGCGAACGGCGCCGGTACTTCCATCGTGGCTTTGTCCGATTCCAGTGTAATCAAACCCTGATCTTTTTTGACGGTATCACCCACTTTGATCAAGACCTCGATCACGGGAACACGTTTGCTGCCGCCAATGTCGGGCACCTTTGCTTCTTGCAATACAGACATACAACCCTCCCGCCCACATGGCGTAAGCGCACATTGTCGCCTGTCTGGGCCGTTGGCGCCAAGTTTTGGGATAAAGTGGGATGCATGTACTTGCCGACACGTATGAGCGATATCTATTTACTTCCCCGTGGGAGCGCCCGTCAGGCGCGAAAAACCTCGCCTGATCTATCGCGTCTGCAATTGCTTCAGTGAATCGGCAATTTGAAATAGATAAATCTCCCCGTCCAATAATGCTGTTGTTGGGGAAACGGCGACTTCAACCATCACCGCAGACCATTCGCGCCTGACGGGCGCTCCCACGAATTCGCGCTTTCGTAGTGGCCCTTGGACTCGGACACCTAATCATAACTGCGAAAGTAACAAGGCTAATAAAAAAACACCCCCTTGCCATTGGCAAGAGGGTGTAAAGCCGACATCCGGGGACAGATGCCGAGCGATAGGCAGATGGCTTTACGGTGCTTTGGTATCGAGTAAGTTTATTTTTTCTTTGTTACTTAAACGCAGGCTAATGCTGTCTTCAATTTTGTCCATATTCCTGACCCGACTGCACATGGCTTGTGCCAAGGGCTCGAGTTTTTTGGCGCGCGACTCGACTTTAGTTTCGATTTCATTGCCCATCTTGTCCATACGGGCTTCAAACGCTTTGGATTTTTCATCGTCGCCGCTAAATGCCAAAGACAGTGCTTGCTTAACGGCAGCAGCCACAACATCAGGTACAAAATCGGTCACGAGCGGCTCAATGACCTTTCCACCGATGTCATCGTTAATAACTAGATCCGGATTTTTGCCCAATGAGTTATGCAAGGCTATTTGGGCATTCTGAAGTTTTATAACGGTCGGGTTATTTTGATCACCGTTTAATCCGCGCGAAACTTCAATCAGTGCAGTAAATGCAATATCGATCGCTTCGCTTGTGATTAGTTTGAATTGCGGAATTAACAAACGAGTTTCATTCTCGAATGCCGCAATACGTGCCTTATCGTCTTCGCTGAGCTTGAGTTCTTTACCATCAATGACCATTCGGCCGTCTTGAATCATGATGCGCTTTCCAGGGGCTGTGTCACGCGAAAAAATAAGTGTATGGCCCTGCTGCGAAAATTTATAATCACTTTCAAAACTGCAATCCAGCGACTTCGCTTGCGCGGAAAATAAAGCTCCCAAACTTAATGCCGTGATAAGCGCCAGATGTTTCATGCTAATTCCCTTATTGATGCTGCAGTGCTTGACGGTGCCAGTATGTATTCTTGATTTATTCTTCACATGTGCCTTTGGCAGCAATGACTTTCGTCATGGTTTATGAACGCGCTGGAAAAGTTCACGTTTGCTTGACCGGCAGCTCACTTTGAATTCATTTTAATTTTGCAAAGATGGTGGTGCCGGTATGTTCCGGCATGAAAACTACCGGAGTATTCCCCCATGCCCCGCATTACCCCTTTAGCGCTGGCATTTGGTTTGGCTTTTCTGGCATCCAATGCACAAGCAGAAAATATCACCGCAACACTGGGCTTTCACAATGTAAATCCTAAATCCAACAACGGCACACTGGCTGGTGCCCAAGCGAGCGTCGAAGACGATTGGGCTGCTACCGGCAGCGTGGCGTATCATTTTGCTGACAATTGGTCTGCCGAATTATGGACTGGTTTAAATAAATACGAACACAATGTTTCACTCGCGGGCTTAGGTACGGTGGGTTCTGTTCAACACCGCCCGACTACACTAGGCGTGAATTATCATTTTATGAAGGACAGTAAATTCAGACCTTTTGTTGGCTTGGGTTATGGCTGGGTCAATGTGAGTGGCGAGAAGACAAGCGGCGCGCTGGCTGGCGCTGTTCTGCGTGCCGACAATAGTAGTGGACTGACTGCCAATGTTGGCGCTGACTACTATTTCACTGACAAGTTTTTTATGCGCGGTGATGTGCGTTATTTGAATTTTGATTCTGACGTAACCGTTAATGGTGCCGCGGTTGGCACGGCGAATGTGGACCCAATTATTTACGGCATCAGCGCCGGTGTTCAGTTCTAAGGTCCTGGTTTGCTGGATTTAATTTGCTGGATTCAAAAGGGTGCTTCGGCACCCTTTTTTCTTTTAGGGCTTGGTTTGGCTTATTCTTAGGCATTATGCAAAGAGTTGACCTATGAATTTTCTTCAACGCAGACCGTATCTGAGCCTATTTGTATTAGCAGCCTTTCTTGGCTTTGCCTTTATGGGCAGTCGCAGTTTGTTTGAACCCGACGAAGGTCGTTATACCAATGTCGCGTTAAATATTGCCGACAGTGGCGAATGGATTTCTCTACACCGGCACCCAGAATCTTTGCATTTCACCAAACCGCCTTTAACGTATTGGACGATTGCAGCCAGTGTTAAAACCTTTGGTTTCAACACTTGGGCGGCAAGACTGCCGATTGCATTGGCCTATATTTTTAGTGTGTTAATGATTTTTCGACTCGGAAAAGTCTTTTGTCAGGAAAAACCCTGGCTGCCTGCGCTGATCTTTGCGACGAGTCCGTTCCCATTTTTGGCAGGCAATTACATCAGCACCGATTTTATTCTCGCTGCCTGCGAAACCTTGGCAGTTTTATGTTTTACCCAATATGCTTTTTTGAAGAAGTCGAAATTCTGGATGGATGCCATGTGGGCTGGCTTTGGGCTAGCCTTTCTTACCAAAGGTCCGCCTAGCTTATTGCCGTTGATGGCGATTTTTATTTTGCTTTGGCAGCAAAAAGATTTGAAAGCACTTTTCCGTCCGCTTGGGTTTCTGGCTTTCGCCATCGTCGGACTGGCTTGGTATGGCATTGTGATTCAAAGACATCCTGGCCTATTCGATTATTTTATCGGCCATGAAGTTGTCGCGCGCTTGTCAGATGAAAACATGCAGCGCAGCCCTGAATGGTATGGCCCCTTCAAAGTGTATTTGCCGGTCTTTTTATTCGGGGCATTGCCCTGGCTAATAATCGCTGGCAGTGGCATGGCGAGCAATCTAAAATCATGGTCTAGCCAGACCAGAGAGCAGCGCTTTCTCTGGTGTTGGTTGTTATTACCCTTGATCGTATTTTCTTTGTCGCGATCTCGTATGCCGCTCTATGTCTTGCCCTTGTTTACGCCGTTCGCCTTATTACTCGGGCAAGCCTTAAGTAAATTCGAGTTCAACTCACGCAAGGCCGTGTGGTTGCTGATCTGGGTTGTCGTTTTATTGGGAATGCGCCTAGGCCTAAGCAGCTATAACCACAATAAAGACCCAGAAGTATTCGCACAGAAAATTCTGTCTTTTACAAAAACGCCACCTCGCGAAATTATTTTTGTCGAAGATATGACTCGTTATGGCCTGCATCTTTATCTAGGTTCGCAGATCAACAAAGTCAGTTTCAAACCCCGGATAAAAACCATTTCCGATAGTCAATTCGATATGACGTTGAATAACGCACTCGAACAAAAACCGGGCAAGCGAATCTTTGTTTTTAAACGCAAGAATGAACAATACTTCAAGAATGCCTTACTGGAAAAAAACATAGCCCCGGTTTATTTGGGGGCCATTCCCGACAAAGATGGCGAAAAAGATCAAGACCGTTTGATCTATACCATTCCGGGTGAGTTTTAAATTATGGGGGTGCGGCTGTTGCTGCACACGAGGTGATATGCAATACAGGGCGCACTAAGCATGCGCCCTACGAAATTTATTTAGCTTGCGATTGACGCTCGGCACGCATTGCCATGCGGGCAATCTTCATTTCTTCGCGGGTAATCTTGCCGTCGTTATTGCCATCAATAATACTGAAGTTTTCTGATAACTTCGGCATTGAATTGCCCAATTCAGCGCGAGTAAAAGCTTGGTCCTTGTTGGTATCTAGGGCTTGCATTTTTTGCCGAACAGCCTGCATTTTTTCACGGCCATTGGCGCGGCGTTCCTGACGTTGCTGTCTTTTTTCCTGATGCGCTTGTTTCATTTCGTCTTGTGATAAGCCGCCGTCATGATTCAGATCGACTTTGTCAAAACGCTCACGATGCTTGGGGTTGTTTTGAAGTTCGGCATAACTGAGCTTGCCGTCGCGGTTGGTGTCCAGCGTTTGAAAGCGTTCTTGTGCCTTGGCTTGCATTTGCGCTTTGCGATCCGTGGTTTGGCTTTGCGCGGCAGCAAACAAGCTCACGGTCATCAAGCTGAGGGCAATAAGGGGAATTACTTTTTTCATGGTGTCTCTCATTGTTTGTCTTGGGCTTGCTTACTAAAACGCGGCAAACCCCAAGCGGTTGACAGATTGAGACGGCTTACTTCTTGCCGAAAGCCTTCATGATCAAGATTACACCGAGTCCCCAGACACCATTTAACAGGAACGCCCCGAGCCACATTTTGGGATCCCAATTGGCAGCAAATGCCATTCCCTTCAGAGGGAACACGATCAATAAAGCCACAATACTCGGCAACAAAGCGCCTAACACAATGGCAAGCATCCATTGGCGCGAGCCAGATTGTTTTTTAATCATCGCCCACAAGGCAATGCCCCATAAGCCGCCGAAAAATGCGAGTGAGATAACGCCAGGCACATGCAAGGGCTGGGTTGCGCTCATATCCCACGCAGGCTTGGGGACTTTGCCCGCAAGATACAACAGATGAAAAAGTCCTTGATGAAATACCAAAGTAGAAATAAATCCGGCAATAAACGATCTAAAAATCCACATAAATTCTCCCAAAAATGATGATGCAATAATGATGACTCAAGGATGCTCTGCTTCTCCATGCATTTTCTCTTTGCGAATTAAATATAACCCACTTGCCACGATTACCAAGGCACCCAACAATGCGATGCCATCTGGTAGCGTATTCCAAAGCAACCAATCCAGTCCCAGGCCCAAGGCGAGTGCGCTGTATTCAAAGGGTGCCACCACCGAGGCCTCGCCTTTTTGAAAAGCGGCGGTGATCGCTATTTGTCCAAAAAAACCGGTGATGCCGATAGCCGCCAACACCATAAAATGCCGAGGCTCTGTCGCCTGCCAATTTGGTGCTGCAATAGAGCCGGCGCCGATGGCAATCATGGTCATCGCCCAAAACACCATACTATCGGATGAGTCGGTTCGGCTCAGCA
>JAYSXB010000072.1:0-2002 GCA_043717775.1 Arenimonas sp. | reverse complement strand
ATGAAATGTCGGTGTCGGACGATATTCTGAAACGCAGCGCCGATGCTTATCGCCGCATTCGTAATACCGCGCGTTTTTTGCTGGGCAATCTGGCGGGTTTCGATCCGGAAACAAATCTGGTTCCCAGTCAAAACATGTTGTTGCTAGACCAGTGGGCAGTGGCACGCACCTTGGTAGTGCAAGAAGAAATTATTGCCGCCTACGAGCGTTATGATTTCGCTGCCGTTGTCAGCAAGTTGCAGAACTTCTGTACGAATGATCTTGGTGCCTTGTATCTGGATGTCACCAAGGATCGCTTGTATACAATGCAGGTCGATAGCCTCGGCCGTCGTTCGGCACAAACTGCCATGTTCCATATCGCCGAAGCCTTCGTGCGCTGGATTGCACCGGTGTTGAGTTTCACTTCCGATGAAATCTGGCAGACCTTGCCCGGCAAACGCGAAGCGCATGTGCTGATGGCGGCCTGGTATGAAAGTCTGCAAGCAATGCCGGAAAATGCTGCCTTAAACACAGCCGACTTCGATGCCGTATTTGCATTGCGCGATGCGGTGAGTAAAGTCCTTGAACCCATGCGCGTCAATGGTGAAATTGGTGCGTCGCTACAAGCGGAAGTCGATTTATTTGTCGATGAGGCCTTATTGCAAAAGCTGCAAACGATCAAACCGGAAGCACGTTTTTTGTTTATCACCTCACAATTGAATCTGAAACCATCGTCGGAAAAAAGCGAACAAGCCGTTGCTGTGGAAAATTCACCGGTATTTGTTCATGCGCAGGCATCGAAAAATACCAAATGCGTGCGCTGCTGGCATTACCGTGAAGACGTAGGCAGTCACAGCGATGATCCGGAACTTTGCAGTCGCTGCGAAATCAATGTAAATGGCGCAGGTGAAGTGCGCCGGTATTTTTGATACGGCATCGAGAAGCCATCAAGAAATAGCGTCACCCCGGCGAACGCCGGGGCCCAGAAGCAACTCCATGTACGTACTAAAGAAGCAAATGAACACGAATCCAAAATCCTCCTCCGCACTAATCTGGCTAATACTCTCCATCATTTTGATCGGGCTCGATCAATGGACCAAAAACATGGCCATTGCAAACTTGCAGATGGGTGAGTCAGTACCTTTTATCGCCGGTTTTTGGGATTGGACATTGGCGCATAACACCGGTGCGGCTTTTAGTTTTCTGGCTAATTCCGGCGAGTGGGCGCATTGGTTTTTTATCATAATGAAAATTACCGTGAGTCTTGTGCTGATGGTTTTGCTGGGCAAAATGCCGCGAAAAAACTGGCGTGATGCCTTGCCGTACGCGCTGATTATTGCCGGTGCGCTGGGGAATTTGGTTGATCGTTTTCGCTATGGCTATGTTATCGATTTTATCGAATGGTATTACAAAACTTTTTCCTGGCCGGTATTTAATATCGCCGATAGTTGCATCGTGGCCGGTGCAGTATTATTGATACTGTTCAGCTTCCGAAAAAAGGACGCAGCAAAATGAATATCGTACTCGCCAACCCGCGCGGGTTTTGTGCCGGTGTGGATCGCGCCATTGAAATCGTAAAGCGCGCCATCGAAAGTTTCGGTGCGCCGATTTATGTTCGTCACGAAGTCGTGCATAACCGTTTCGTCGTCGAAGATTTACGCCAGCGCGGCGCGGTATTTGTCGAAGAGCTGGACGAAGTGCCAACAGGTGCTACGGTTATTTTTAGTGCGCATGGTGTATCGCAAGCCGTGCGTGCAGAAGCCGCCGAGCGCGGGCTGAAAATTTTCGATGCGACTTGCCCGCTGGTAACCAAAGTGCATATTGAAGTGGCGCGTCATTGTCGTAACGGTCGCGATGTTGTCTTGATTGGCCATGAAGGCCATCCTGAAGTGGAAGGCACCATGGGCCAATGGCGACAAGAAGACGGCAAGGGAAAAATTTATTTAGTCGAAGACGTCGAAGATGCCTTGGCGCTGGAAGTTGAGCAGCCTGAGAATTTTGCCTACACCACACAAACGACATT
>JAYSXB010000071.1:0-5151 GCA_043717775.1 Arenimonas sp. | reverse complement strand
TGATTGCAGCTATTCATTATTTTTATATGCGTAGCGTTTGGGTTCAAACGGGAGAAAGTCCCACTGTGTTTCGTTATGTAGATTGGTTATTGACGGTGCCTTTATTGATTGCTGAATTTTATTTAATACTGTCAGCGGTGGGAACTGTCAGCGCCGGTGTGTTCTGGCGTCTATTTACCGGATCGATCGTCATGCTGCTGGCGGGTTATCTAGGTGAATTGAATACTGGCAACCCAGGTATGCTGTGGGGCTTGTTTATTGTGGGGACCATTGCCTGGTTATATATTATTTATGAAATATTCGCCGGCGAAGCAAGCAAAGCTAATACGAGCCAAGGTACCGTTGCTTCCAAACGAGCTTTCAGTGCCATGCGTTTGATTGTGACTTTTGGCTGGTCTATTTACCCGATTGGCTATATTTACGGTTACGCGGGCAGTGGTGATGTTGGTGCTCTAAATATCATTTACAACCTTGCCGACTTCGTAAATAAAATTGCTTTTGGCCTGATTATCTGGGCTGCTGCAACGGCGTCAAACGCCAATGAAAAAGTCTCTTAGTTATCAGATAGGCAGGTATGTTTCATGCGACGCAAGCTCGTGCTTGCGTCGCTTTGATAAGCTGTGAAAAACGGGCATTGGGTGTGCTCAAGCGCACCATGTCAGCTGCGACAGTTTTGCTTACCGTATGAGCGCTCACGAGCGCGAAAGGTTTGCGATGATGTTGGTCGCGTGTAAGTGCTCCCACAAGAAGATCAGACATTGACGCAATCTGGGATCGCACTCGTGAGTGCTCCTACAGAAAAGGCACCAGATTCATTAATAGGGCATTTTTGCAATAAATGAGCTTAAGCTTTTTTTCAAATAATCCGAAGCGTAATTGCTTTCAATACCGCTCGCGTTCGGTCACGAGTACCGAGTTTGTCTAGAATATCCGAGACATAATTTTTTACGGTACCTTCGGATAAAAAAACTGCTTTGGCAATTTCTTTATTGGAATAACCACCGGCCAATAAACGCAAAATGGAGATTTCCCGATCATTAAAAGTATCGGTGGGTTCTAGGGTGTCACGATAAGCATAGCGGGCACGCACCGGCGCGGTAGAGACCGGCGCGAATAAGGTTTCCCCTTTAGCGACGCGTTCAATGGCATCGACTAAATCTTCCGGCGAGGCGTCTTTCAACAAAAACCCCTGCGCGCCAGCAGCGGCCGCATGTAAAGGAAAATCGGGTTCGTCGAAAGTCGTCAATAAAATAACGGGTGTAACAATATTTTTTTCGCGGAGATTTTTCAGTAATTCAAAACCATCCATGCCCGGCATGCGAATATCCGACAAAATAACATCAACCAAATTTTCTGGCAGGGCTTGTAATAATTGCTCGCCACTTTCGGCTTCAATGACCACACTTAAATTTTCAAAACTACTGAGTAGTGCTTTCAAGCCCATGCGTACAAGGGCTTGATCATCAGCCAAGGCAAGACGAATAAGCGGGCTCATGCAAGCACCGGAAGCCAGGCTTCAATTTGCATGCCGCCAGTATTTGAGTATTCGCAACGCAGGCCTCCGCCAAGATTTTCCAGGCGCTCGGTCATGCCTTGCAGGCCGTTGCCTTTCTGCCAATTACTGGCCATGCGGCCATCGTCGCGAATGCGCAACAGCCATTGGCTATTGTCGCGTTGTAACACTACCCAAAGTTGCTGCGCCTGGCTATGACGGGCAGCATTGGTCAGTGCTTCTTGTACGCTGCGCAACAAGACTTCGGCTTGCGGCATTGGAACGTAGCTAGCACTTTCGTCAATAGCCAATTGCAATTGTGGTCTTGGAAATGGCGCCGCCATTTTTTCGATCGCGCTGTGTAAATCCATTCCGTCATGCAGACGCATTTGTTGTACCACACCGCGAATTTCAGCGAGCAATTCATCGGCCAGGTTTGCGCATGTTTTGATACTGCTGTGCTTGGCTAAATCGGGTTGGCGTGCCAGTGCGGATAAATTCAATTTGAGTGCCGTTAGTTTATGGCCTGCAACATCATGCAGTTCGCGCGATAAACGCAAACGCTCCGAATCACGCACGGTTTCTGCCAGCAAACTCCGGGTCGCAATCAGGTCGGCATTTAACAGCATTAATTCATCGCGGCGCTTATCGGCTTGGTGCGAATACCAGGCCATCAACATGGCAAATAACTGAAAGCTAGAATAAATAAGTACCGACATTATTGGCCGGTCGGACTGCCACAAATAACGATAAATAAGATACAGACAGATATTGCTGATTACGAAGAGAATAATTAATCGTGATGGCGTAAATAAAACCGCCAATACCGCCGAGGCGACAATGAGCAAAACCGGGGTTGAGGAAAAACGTGAAAGCATACAGATCGACAAAGCAATCATAAGCAGCAGCAGTGCCAAAATTTGCTGGCGAAAGCTGTTTTTTTCGATCACCGTGCAAACGACAAAACAGACCAGGTAGGCCATATGCAAAGTCAGCACTGTTGCAACGAGCGTATCGGCTGGAATAAGCCCGGTGCCTTTTATATCGTCAAACCAAAGCTCCGAGCCAATCGCCGCCCAGGCAATATAAGCGGCGATATTCATCGGGGTAAAACATTTTTTAAGGAGTTCCCACATGGCGATAGCTTGGCCTCTTCGCGCCCAATGCTCAAGCCATGGTGGCAAGATTATGACTTCTGGCACCCAAAATTTATGCCATTTGGCACGACTGGGCAAAATCTTGAGAGTGCATCCTAAGCTCTAGTCATCGAGCAAGGGAGAATGAAAATGTCATGGTATTCAAACACCGCTTTAATACATGCTGCCATTGGAGTGCTGGCATTGAGCACTTTTTGGATTGCCGGCATGAGCAAAAAAGGTAGCCCGGTGCATAAATTAAGCGGCAAAATTTATTTGCTGGCAATGACTGGAATCATTATGTCTGCCGCGCCGATGGCAATTTCCATGTTGTTCAATAAAAAATATGTCAGTGGCGCGTTTTTCCTCTATTTGGTGGTGATAACCACAACCTCGGTCTGGTGCAGTTGGCGCGCCATCCGCGATAAAAAAGATTGGCAGGCCTATGTCGGTAAAGCCTACCGGTTTTTGATGCTATTGAATTTGCTCAGTGCCATTGCCATTGTTTCTGTTGCCATTATGGTGCCAAACGATATACAAATTATTTTGCTGGCGTTCTCTAGTATTGGCATTTTTAGTGCTGTTAGCATGTTTCGGTTTTCGCGCGCAGCACCGCAAGATCCGCGCTGGTGGATGCGTGAACATTTATCGGCAATGATCGGCAATGGCGTTGCTACCCATATCGCCTTCTTGTCGATCGGATTGCCAAGACTGTTGCCGATGCTGTCTGGCCCAGTTTTGCAAAATATGGCTTGGCTGGGTCCATTGACCTTATCGATATTTGCCGGTATCTATTTGACGCGTAAATATGTGCCGAAGCGTGTTTGAAAGCCCGATAATTTTTATGAAATCAACGAAGAATATAAAATCCCTCGCCAATACACCGGCATCCAGAGTTTGGCTTTACTTTGCTCTGGCCGCGTTACTTGTCGCTTGTTTCTGGATCGGTTGGCGTGACTTTGATCCTAATGTTGCGCAAGAAGTTGTTCGCGAAAATATTCGTTCCACCATCCGCAGGACAATACAGATTGTCATTGAGTACATCATACCGTTGAGTATTCTGGTTTTCTTCGTGCGTGAAATCATTGCACGCAAGCGCTCGAAGCAGTAAAGACTGCCTTGCGTTCAATCAACATTCCTAGAATAGCCCTTGACTCGACTATCGCTCAACTATCGCTCAAATAAGGCCGCTAACATTTTGGCCATGATCTTGCCGTTACCGCTGCAGTACTTATTTGAAGCAGAAATTCGTGCCGCAGCGGCCGCAGGTAAAATAATTATTGGCGACGGTCCAGCTGCGTACGCAATACGGTTTGTGTGCTGACGGTATCCACGCCTTTCAAGGCCAGAATATTTTCACGCAGTGAGGCCAATAGTTCGGAGGAATGAACGTGACAATAAATGAGCAAATCGACTTCACCGGCAACGCTTTGGCAAAGCTCAACTTCGGGCATTGGAATTAAATGCGGCATCACATCTTCGCAACTAAAGCCGCGCAGTAATTTCACCGAAAACCATGCACTGATAACCGGCCCGGCGTCCAGGCCTGATTTTATTTGAACCGTGTATTTTTCTATAACGCCGGTTTTCTCCAAACGAGAAAGCCGTTCCTGCGCGGCACTTCGCGACAGGCCGACCGTCTTGGCAATGGCGACTAAAGGCAGTCTGGCATTGTCTTTCAAGAGCATCACTATTTTTTGATCAATTAAATCGAGCGCTTTCATAGACGACATATTACCGGGGCTTCCGTTATTTTGCCGGGTTGCGACCGGCATAGCAGGCGTTGGAAGATGGCGCTTCTAAAATTCGGAGAAAAACCATGTTCGATCAACACACTGCCTTGATTCCCATTGATATGCAACAGGGCTTTGACCTGCCGCCAATACGCCCATTGAGCAATAGCAAACTAGATCAAAACGGTTTGAAATTGCTGCACTATTGGCGCCGACAAAACTGGCCGGTTTTGCATGTTTGTCACGACTCGATTCATGAAGATTCTACCCTGCACCCAAAGCATCCGGGCAATGCCATGCGTGAGGGGTTTCGTCCACAAGAAACCGAGCCGATGATTCGTAAATCGGTGAACTGCGCTTTTGTTGGTACCGATCTTGAGCTGCGTTTGCGGCGCTTGAATATCAAAACGCTGGTGCTATTTGGCTTGTACGCCGACATGTGTGTTTCAACCAGTGCGCGCATAGCCAGTAATCTGGGATTTGATACCTATGTGGTGGCTGATGCATGCGCGAGTATTGATCAACAAGATATTGATGGTCAGATTATCCCCGGCGAAATGATTTTGCGGGCAAATTTAGCAACGCTCAATACTGAGTTTGCCAAGGTAATTAGATTGAAAGAAGCGCTTGAAATCGAGGCATAATGCGGTTGATAGAAACTAAGTTCTGCGATGAATGCCATGATGAAGCTTAGCGCGATCCATCTTTTTCCGATCAAATCGGTTGCAGGTATTTCTGTTGCCGAAGCCGAGGTTCAACCGCGCGGTTTGAAAGATGATCGTCGCTGGAT
>JAYSXB010000008.1:0-2448 GCA_043717775.1 Arenimonas sp. | reverse complement strand
GCCGTGATGCGATTTGTTTTCATCATGTCCGCCTCAATCCCTGTACATCAAATGTAAATTTGTTAAGCGCGATGTGCCGCCTGCGCCAATAATATTTTCAACTTTGCCGCCAGATCAATACGCTCGTCCGGCGCTAAAAACGATCCCACTTCACAACTTTTGCCTTTTGACGCCAGCACGATTCGCGGTGCTTCCTGCGCTTTTTCAAGCTGCATACGAACCCAGTAAGGGTGCGCGTCAAACGCTAATTCTTCCCGCCCCGAACGCGAGACTCTGCAATGTTGCGCATCAAGCTCGATCATTTCAAAGCAGTTACTTTTCAACCAAACCCAGCGCAGTACAGCCGCTACAAAAATGCAATCGAGCAACGCAAATATCGGGGCAAACACATTGCCAATAAAATAACTCAGCAAAGCCACGGCCCAGGTACTGCCTGCAATCACCAGAAAGACTCCGATAAACTGGTTTTTTGTCATCGCGCGACGTGGGCGTAACACCAAAGCACACCGGCTGTTTTCAGACAAAAATTGCTCAATCATCGAAAATCCTTGGGTTTGACAACACTTGACCGCAAGAAATCAGGCTGATTTTACTCGCTAGACCACCTTACCGGCAACAAGAATACTCGCGCGTACGGACAGTTAGGTGAAGAAACACGCCCTGCCCACAAGCCTCACAAAGCCGTAGAATTGCCTTCTCGCTGTCTTCTCCCACTTGCCAGGTCATCCGTGAATCCTATTCTTTCATCCGAATTACCCAAGCGCTTTTCACCCCTGATGACACGCATCACAGCGGCTTATGCGCGTGACGAGGCCGAACACTTAGACGAATTACTCGAACAGGCACGACTCGCTGATAAGGATCAGGCCGACGTTCAAATTATGGCAGCAGGCTTGGTCAAGAAAGTGCGAATTCGTGCGGCAGATCCCGGTTTGGTCGAAGCCTTCATGCGCGAGTACGACCTGTCTTCCGAGGAAGGTGTGTTACTGATGTGCGTGGCTGAGGCCTTATTGCGCATTCCCGACCAAGGCACCGCCGATAAATTGATTCGCGACAAACTCGGCGATGCCGACTGGGACTCGCATGTCGGTCAATCCAATTCGCTGCTGGTGAACGCCTCGACCTGGGGTTTGATGCTGACCGGAAAAATTGTCAGTCTTGCCGATGAAACCCAACGCAATTTCGGCGGCGCGTTCAAGCGTTTGGTGTCGCGCGCCGGTGAACCGGCGATTCGCTTGGCCGTACGCCAGGCCATGCGCATCATGGGCCATCAATTTGTTTTGGGGCGCACGATTTCCGAAGCGCTGGAACGCTCGCAAAAAGGTGAAGGTTCAAACTATCGCTATTCCTTCGATATGTTGGGCGAAGGTGCCTTCACCACTGCCGATGCCGAGCGTTATTTTCAGGCTTATAAAAATGCGATCACTGCAATCGGCGCCGGTGGCCCGTATCCGAATATTTTTGCCGCTCCTTCTATTTCAATTAAATTATCGGCGCTGCATCCGCGCCTTGAAATTGGCAAACGCGAACGCGTAATGAACGAATTGGCACCACGCATTTTGCAACTCGCACAACAGGCAAAATCCTTTGGTATCGGTTTCACCATTGATGCCGAAGAATCCGAACGCCTTGAATTATCGCTTGAACTTATCGCCAAGGTATTTACCGACAAATCCCTCGATGGCTGGGAAGGCTACGGGCTTGCCGTACAGGCTTATCAGAAGCGTGCGCCATTCGTGCTGGATTACCTGATTGATCTGGCAAAAACCACCGGCCGTCGCATGCCAATCCGTCTAGTAAAAGGTGCGTACTGGGATTCGGAAATCAAGAAAGCGCAGATGGAAGGTTATGCCAATTATCCGGTATTTACTCGCAAGCCTAATACCGATGTGAGCTATATCGCCTGCGCGAAAAAAATGTTGCAGGCCAGCGATGTGATTTATCCAATGTTTGCTACGCATAACGCGCATACGATTGCCGCGATTTATCAGATTGCAAAAAATGTCGGCTTCCCTGATTACGAATATCAGCGCCTGCATGGTATGGGCCATGACCTATATGCCGAAGTGATAGGCAAAAATGATTTGGCGATTCCTTGTCGCGTGTATGCACCGGTCGGTTCGCATGAAGATTTATTGCCGTATCTGGTGCGTCGTCTTTTGGAAAACGGCGCGAACTCCAGCTTCGTCAATCGCATCACCGATGAAAACGTAAAGCCTGAAGATCTGGTCGCCGATCCCGTTGCCGCCGTCACCGGTTTTACCAGCAAAGCACATCCCCGCATTCCTACCCCTGGCCATTTGTTTGGCGACGAGAGAAAAAATTCTATGGGCATCAACCTAGCCAATGATTCCGCTTTAGCCGAACTCGCCGCGAGCGTGAATGCCGCCATCAAAAACTGGCAGGCAACGCCACTAGTGCCAGGTAGCAAAAATACCGGCGCGATGA
>JAYSXB010000070.1:0-5162 GCA_043717775.1 Arenimonas sp. | reverse complement strand
CCTTTGTCAGATTATCGCAGCTGATGGGCGCAGCAAGCAGGCGCGCCTACGCCGTAGGTTGGAAAAAAATATGAAATCTTTGTCGCTTATTGTGTTTTTATCGCTGCTGTTTTCTTCGTCCGTATTCGGCCAGACAAAATCGCTTTACACCGGTTTGACCGCCAAAGATTGCAAAGCATCCAAAGCGCTGGTGGAAGATGGTTACATCGGCCTATGTCTTGGCGTCGCTGGCTACACACTCGAATTACTAGAAGGTGATTTGCGACAAACCGTGAATATTATCGCTCCCGACAAAAAGAAATACGAACTTGAACTCTGGTCGAATGTGTCGAACGGTTTTTCCAGTCTTGGTGCAAAAGCCGAATGGCGAATGAAAGGAAAAAAGCCGGTCGCATTAATCGTCCGATTTAATGCGAGTGAAAATTCCGAAGATTCTTCAAAGATAACTTCATATCTGGTGGTCGTAAAAATATCCAAGACTGACGTTTGTATTATCGATATTCTCAAGCCGTCTAAAACACAAAATAGTGATGCCAGAAAATTAGCCGACACACCGGCAAAAAGAGTTTGCCAGCAATTTTGATGTTGAATTAACCGTAGGAGGCCGCTTGCGGGCGACGGCAGATCGCAACATTCGGTCGGGCCCAAGGGCCCTCCTACGGGTTAATCATAGCTAAGATCAGTTGCCTTGCCCCAGAACACGCGATACGAATACGCCGTGTAAAACAAAATAGCAGGTAGGGTAATGGCGACGCCAATGAACATGATGAACAAGGCTTCCGGCGCCGATGCCGCCTGGTCATAGCGAAGTTTATCAACCACGAGATACGGGAACAGGCTGTAGCCCAAACCGATAAAAGCCAACACGAACAAGCTAATGGCGCAGGCAAACGGCAGCCATATTTTTTCATGCAAGCCGGTCGAAAGTTTTTTTAACCGGCGTTCGCAAACGAAGAAACACACGGCAGTTAATGCAGGGATCGGCAGTAGCCATAACAGCTCGGGCAGCGCAAACCATTTTTCGAAAATACGCGTGCTAACCAGTGGCGTTGCAATCGATACCGCGGCAATACCCAAGCCCGTTAACCACAAACTTCCGTATGCCCAACGCACGGCGCGGCGAAATAATTTTCCTTCGGTTTTCAGTAACAACCAGCAGGCGCCGAGTAGTGCATAACCAGCAACCAGACTTAGACCAATAAAGATTGCGAAAATAGTATGACTTGGCGTGTATTCAAAACCTAGAATGTAAATGCCCAACATAAAGCCTTGCGAAAATGCCGCAAGCAAGGAGCCGCCATAAAAGGCCTTGTTCCAAAGATGCTTGTGATCAGCATGTGCCTTGACCCGGAAATCAAAAGCAACGCCGCGCAAAATCAGACCGATCAGCATGAAGGTGACGGGCAAATACAGTCCGCCAAGAATCATTCCATGCGCGACCGGAAATGCCACCAATAAAATGCCGACACCTAATACCAGCCAGGTTTCATTGGCGTCCCAGAACGGCCCAATGGATGAAATCATGCGGTCTTTTTCGCTGTCTTCCGCACGTCGCAATAAAATACCCACGCCAAGATCGTAGCCGTCAAGCACCACGTAAATCAGCATCGCAAGCGCCATCAAGCCCAAAAAAATCAGCGGTAATAAATCATTCATATCTTTGACTCCTCAATGGCAATGGGAGTGAATTTTTTATTGGCATTTCGCGCCATGTAAAACAGCACGCTGATATAAGAAATAATCAGCACGACATACAGCGTGAGATACATGCCAAGCGATAAACCAATCATCGGCGCAGCGGTTGCCGAGGCCGCGTCTTTCGTCAATAACACACCATAAACAAGGTAGGGTTGACGACCTATTTCAGTCACATACCAACCGGCTAACGTAGCCACCCAGCCGGAAAAACTCATGGCTACCAAAATGCGTGCAAGCCAGTTTTTAGGCCCACCGTATTTGCGTGATTGCCAGGCCGCTAGCCATGAAATTGACAGCATCAACACACCTGTGCCGACCATGACGCGAAAGCCCCAAAACACCGGTGCGACTGGCGGGTGCTTATCGCCAAATTCATTCAAGCCTTTTATTTCACCATTCACGTCATGAGTCAGAATAAGGCTCGCCAATTTTGGAATGCCGATGGCGTAGTCATTACGTCTTTCTTTTTCATTCGGTATTGCAAAGGCGAGGGCAGGTGCGCCACGCTCGGTTTCCCAAACGCCTTCCATCGCCGCCACTTTTGCAGGCTGATGTTCAAGTGTATTCAAGCCATGCATGTCACCGACGAAAATCTGGATCGGAATTAATGTGGCTGCCACAAAAATACCGCTTCGCATGGCGGCCAATACCGCGGCACTTCGGTGGCCCCGCAAATATTGATACGCTGACAGACCGGCAATTAAAAAGCTGGCGGTCAAACCCGAAGCGATCAGCATATGGGTAAAACGATAGGGGAAAGAAGGATTGAAAATAATCGCCAACCAATTGGTGGCGTGGGCCTGACCATTGATCATTTCAAAACCTACCGGCGTATGCATCCAGGAATTAAGCGCAATAATCCAAGTCGCCGACATGGTGGTGCCAAACGCCACGAGAAAAGTTGCTGTGGTGTGCATGCGTTCGGAAACTCGCTTCCGGCCAAACAGCATCACGCCGAGAAAAGTAGCTTCAAGAAAAAAAGCGGTCAAGACTTCGTAAGCAAGTAAAGGTCCGGCGATATTGCCGACGGTTTTCATAAAGCCCGGCCAATTGGTGCCGAACTGGAAACTCATGGTGATTCCGCTTACCACGCCCATGGCAAAAGTAAGCGCAAATACTTTCACCCAGAATCCGTAGGCCTGCATCCATTTTTCATCTTTCGTTTTCAGAAAACGCAGTTTGAAAAATAATAAAAACCAGCCCAAAGCAATGGTGATGGTCGGGAATAAAATATGAAACGAAATATTGGCTGCGAATTGAATTCTTGCCAGTGCGAGCGCGTCCATGACTTCCTCTTTTTGTCAGGTATTTGTATCAGGTAAAATTAACGATTAGTGCGGCGCAATAACATGCAAATGCAATCGATATGCCGCGAAAGGGGATGCTGAACCAATAGAGTTTGCCCAGCACTACAAAGCTAGCCAGCAGACCCCAACCCACGATAAGCAAAAAATAAGATTCGAATAGAAACGCTGGATGGAGTAGTGCCAAATAACCATAAATCAGGCCAAACAAAATGGCACCCAGGCTGTGACTAGCGTTGAAGCCAATCCATGATTTCCACATATTCGTTTCTTTTGTAATAACCGGCGATACCAGCTTCATGCTTGTTTGCAAAGCAGCGTCGCGCGGCGTCAATTTCGATCCGAAAAATGTGTATGCCAAATGCACGATGCCAAGCAATAAAATAATGCCTGACGATATTGCAATAAATAGGTTGGCGCTCATGCTGTGGCTCCGGGAGAGTTGTGTCTTCTATTCTTTTTTGCTTCCGGAAATAAGAGAAAGCTTGTCTTTCATTTCCAATAGCTTGTTGACCTTGCCGCCGAGTGCCATCAGGTTCACTAATGTTTTTGGTGACAGTTTTCGTACTTCGGCAAACCAGGTGGTCATCAATTCCATTAGTTCGTACATTTCACGCATGCGGGCTTGTGCATGTTGTTCATCAAGGGATTCGGGCGTTTCCAGCAAGGCACCCCGAAGCATGGAAAGCGTTGGCTCGACTTCGCGACGCTGTCTTTCTTCAGCTAATGTGGTGAAAATGTCCCAGATATCACCGGGAGCGCTGAAAAAATCGCGACGGTCATTGGGCAAGTGTTCCAGCCGTACAAGTCGCCAAGCAATGAGCTCTTTCAGGCTCATACTGACGTTTGAGCGCGAAATGCCGAGTTTTTCGGTTATTTCATCGGCATTTAGTGGCCTGTTAGCGACAAATATCAAAGCGTAAATTTGCCCCACGGTACGGTTAATACCCCAGCGGCTGCCCATTTCGCCAAAATGCAGGACAAAACTTTGTGTCAGTGGACTTAGGTTCATTCTGAAGTTTCAGTAATTGTTGAAATTAGCGAAACAATACGCTCCTCGATAGGGGCTTGCAATAAAGAGCGTGTGAAATTTGTTGAGTAAGTTCGCTTGTCAGGGCTTACTTTGAGCCCAAGCAAAATCGAATCACTGAGAAAAGCCGAGCGCGAATAGGAGAAAAGCCGAGGCAGATAAATTGAAAACATAGAGAAACAGGTCTCTGACCCTATAAATAAGCTTTTACTTGTTTGTTCTCTGTGTTCCGCTTTTACTTTAATGCAGGCCCTAGCCGTAAGGTGGGCGGTGCCCACCAAACAGGTTGCGTTAGCGCCGGGCAAAGTGGGCGGTGCCCACCCTACGATGGCTAATCCACATTCCGGAATTGCTTCGATTTGCCCGCCACTAGAGCCTTCGCAAGCCAATCGGGCAAGTATTTGCAAAGCAGGGCGATAAGATTATTGGTGCGGCCGGTGATCACTTTTGTTTTTCCGCTTTCAACTGCGTCCACGCCAATTTTGGCGACTTGTTCGCTGCTTAACCAGATGAATTTGGGTAATTTCGAGATTGATGACCGCATTCCATTGACATCATGGAATTCCGAATAGGTAAAACCCGGGCAAAGTGCCGTGACATGAACGCCCTTCGCGGCGGTTTCAAGTGCCAAACACTCTGAAAACCGGATCAACCAGGATTTCGTGGCGCCGTACATCGTGTGTCCGGCAGAGGCCGGTGCCAAGCCCGCTAGCGATGCGATATTCAGGATCCGACCATATTTGGCGTTTTCCATCGCTGGCAGATAAAGATGGGTAAGTTGGCCGACGGCAAGAATCATCACCTGCAAAAAATCGGCATGGGTTTTCCAATCCGATGATAAGTAACGGCCCGGCACGCCGTAACCGGCATTATTGACTAAAGTATCGACGACCAAGCCGCGTGCTGTGGTTTCATCGAATAAAGTTTGCGGCGCGGAACGGTCCGCTAAATCTGCGGCAATCACCACGCAGTCAGCATTTGCTGATAACTCTTTTGCAAGCGCTTCCAAGCGCTCGGTACGGCGCGCAGTGAGTATTAAAGGCTTGCCGCGGCGGCTGTATTCACGCGCTATGGCTTCGCCAATGCCACTCGATGCGCCGGTAATAAGCGCGTATTTTTTAGTGTCCATT
>JAYSXB010000069.1:0-13292 GCA_043717775.1 Arenimonas sp. | reverse complement strand
CAGATCTATCGCGCCTAAAGGACGCTCCTACGCTTGCTCCAGAAAATTTTTCAGCATGGCATGACCGTGCTGCGTGAGAATCGATTCCGGATGGAATTGCACACCTTGCACCGGCAAAGTTTTATGGCGCAGGCCCATGATTTCATCGAAACTGCCGTCTTCGTTTTCTGTCCAGGCAGTTATCTCCAAGCATTCGGGTAGCGATTCTTTTTCAACCACGAGTGAATGGTAACGAGTGGCTTCAAACGGACTCGGCAAACCGGAAAACACGCCTTGACCTTTGTGATGCATCAGCGATGTTTTGCCATGCATGATGGTTTTCGCACGAATAACCTTGCCACCAAATGCCTGCCCTAAACTTTGATGTCCCAAACACACACCGAGAATCGGCACGCTGCCGGATAATTTCTCCAGCACTTCCAGCGATACACCGGCTTCATTCGGCGTACAAGGGCCCGGCGAAATCACGATGCGTTCCGGCTTCAAGGCCGCGATATCGCTGACGCTTAGATCATCGTTGCGGATTACTTTCACTGCTTGGCCTAGTTCACCGAAGTACTGAACTAGGTTGTAGGTGAAGGAGTCATAGTTGTCGATCATTAGCAACATTTAACGACTCTTTTTCTTAGTAATTGCTTCGACAATATGAGGGCCAAGAAATTTCCCACCATTAAAATGAACGAGGTGATCAGGAACTTCTTCAAGCCAAACTTCTGTCTCCCATGCAATATCAGCGGCGAATTTTCTAAAGGCATCACGATTCTTAAATGCAGATACATAAATCCTGGGGATCTTTGACTCCTTCAATCGTTTCTCTAAAAGTAAACGACGTTCTTCGGTGACTGGATTAGCACTAGTAACAACTTCAATTAAGTAGAGCCACTTCTTTGAGGATGAGTAAGCAATAATATCGGGAAGTTGCTCATGTGACAGGTCAAAAAAGCCAAGTTTTTTTAATTGACTCTCTTCTTTGTGCTTATGCTTTTCTGCTGCATCTCCAACATATAGAACTTCCGCACCATAGCCAAAACGCGTTAAGAATTGCTCTATGACAGCTTTTTGTAGCTGATTATGGGGATCTGGTTTAAAAGATATTTCTTTTCCAGAGGGAAGTCTGACAGGAATTAATAGCAGATCTCTCTCTCGAGCCAATTCCATAGACAATAACGTCCACTCACTTCGAAATTTACCAACAGCTTGTTTCCAATTTTTAGTTCCAAAAGTACGAACCACTTGAGCAACAACTTCATGTATGCCAAAACCACGAGTGCCGTCATTGGTAGTAGCTCCCGGCTTGTTTGCCGCAGGAATTGCAATATTAGAGAGCGTTAGCCATTTTAGATCTTGGCGTCGCACATCGTCATAGCTGCCGTCTGAACGCGACTCGCCCCAGTGAATTCGACCAAAAGCCAGTATCTGCTTTGTCGTAAGATGATGCTGTGCTGAATCTTTAAAATTCTTCCAAGAATTTTCCGGAGTCATAGCACCTAATGCCAAAAATACTCTAGCGACGTGCTGCTTTCTCGTGTCAGATAAAGTTCCAACAGGTATTCCCAAATCCTGCAAAATTATTAGGGCTTCGGCAGGCTTTCTAATTGGACTCATAATCTGAGCTCCATGCTCAATTGTCTGGCTATAGTGGTACTGCCAGATGTTTCTGAAATAGCGTTACTTTTGAGACTGTTTAATACGCTTCCTGCTATTGCATGCGCAAATAGAGGGGCGACTGCATTACCTAGCTGCTGATACTGGCTTCCCTCGCTGCCGTGAAACTCAAACCAATCAGGAAAACTCTGCAACCTGGCCGCTTCCCGAACAGTCAGCCGACGGCGTCGGCCATCGCTAAGCAAAACCCGATGCATATCTCCTGTTGCACCTGCAAGATTTCGACAGGTTAATGTTCGAGCAGGACGATCAAGATGAAGGTCACGTGGATTGATGCACTTTGATGCTTTCTCATATTTGGCGACATAAGTATCCATACTTGCCGTGAGATATTTACCATCGTTTGGTGCTTGCAGTGCTAGTTCTTGCAGAGCATCGCCAGCAGAGATTTTAGAAGTTTTTTTATTCGGAAAACTAAAAGATTTCTTATGCCCTATACAAATAACTCTTTCTCGATTTTGTGGCACGCCATAATCAACAGCGTTTAACAATTCAAATGATATGTGATAACCCAATTTCTCAAGCACTTCCAATACTTGATCAAGATACCAGCGATTCCGATACAGTAAGCCTCGCACATTTTCAAACATCCAAATGTCAGGCTTGGCTTGCTTAACTGCTGAGATAAAGACAGGAAAGCCGTCTCTTGAGTCAGCTATACCAAGCTGATGCCCACCAACACTGAATGGTTGGCATGGAGGTCCGCCGATAACAACGTCGGCTTTTGGAAAAAAATGCTCTGGCGTTAAAAATACTTCTTCACAATCGCCACTCAAGTTTGATCTGTAAGTACGACAGGCGTCTGCATCCATCTCATAACCATATGTTTCAAAGCCATGCGATTCAAAACCCAGTGCAAGCCCACCACAACCTGCAAATAGGTCGAGAACAAGACCAGATTCCCCAGGCTTTGGACTTAATGTTGAATTTATCTCATCAACGTAGTTCATTTTCACTTTACCTGCGAGCTAACGAGAATAAAACTGCAACAATTTTCACGAAAATTATTGTAATCATAACCCACCCGCCGCCTGTGCCACCGCACGAAACAAAGCCCTGCCTTTATTCATCGTCTCGTCCCATTCTTTTTCAGGGTCTGAGTCGTAAACAATACCGGCACCCGCTTGCACATAAAGCCTGCCGTCTTGAATAACGGCGGTGCGAATCGCAATCGCGGTATCGGCATCACCCCACCAGCCGAGGTAACCGACGGCGCCGGAATAAATATTGCGTTTGATCGGTTCGAGTTCCTGGATGACTTCGAGCGCGCGAATTTTGGGTGCGCCGGAAACTGTACCCGCAGGAAAGGTCGCCTTGAACACGTCGGAGAATTTCAAATCGCCGCGTAGCTTGCCCTGCACTTCCGAGACGATATGCATGACATGCGAGTAGCGTTCGATCAGGAAACGATCCGGCACGGTAACGCTTCCGGGTTCGGCCACACGACCGACGTCGTTACGTCCGAGATCAATCAGCATCAAATGCTCGGCAAGTTCTTTTGGGTCGGCCAGCAACTCTTTTTCGAGCGCAATATCTTCTTCATGGGTTGCACCGCGCGGGCGTGTACCGGCAATGGGGCGCACAGTGACTTCGCCGCCTTGCAGGCGCACTAGAATTTCCGGCGAGGAACCGACAATTTGAGTGTCGCCAACATCGAGAAAATACATGTAGGGTGAAGGATTCAAGGCTCGCAACGCGCGATACACATCCACTGGTCGCGCACGGAACGGCACACTTAAACGCTGCGACAACACAACCTGGAAAACATCACCAGCACGAATATATTCTTTCGATTTTTCGACGGCTTCGATAAAGCCTTGTTTGGTGAAGCCGGAAATGAAATCGCTTTCGTTCAGTAAGGAAGGATCAAGCACATCGGGATACGTGGCGCCGCTGTGGCGCAGGCGATGTGTCAAGGCATCGAGGCGTCGCTGAGCTTTCGCATACGCCTGCGGCTCATTCGGGTCGGCGTGCACGATTAAATACAAGCGACCTTTAAGATTGTCGAAGACAGCAAGTTCTTCGCTCAGCATCAATAAAACATCGGGCGTACCGAGTTCGTCTTTTTTGTTATTGCCGGCGGCCAGGCGCGGCTCGATATAGGCAATGCTTTCGAAACCGAAATACCCAACCAGACCACCAGTGAACGCGGGAAGTTCTGGAATTTTCGGAACGCGAAAGCTTTCACGCAGCGCGTCGATTTCTTCGAGCGGATTTTCCAGATGCACGGTGTTGACGTGTTCGCCGTATTCGTGAATTTGCATGTGGTGGCCATACAAACTGAAAACGCGTTTTGCCGGCAGACCAATAATTGAATAGCGACCCCAGGTTTCGCCGCCTTCTACCGATTCAAATAAATAAGTGTGTGGGCCGTCGGCCAGTTTCAAATAAACAGAAAGCGGCGTATCAAGATCAGACAAGACCTCGCGGACAACAGGGATGCGGTTGTAGCCTTCAGCAGCGAATTGCTGGAATTGTTCTTGAGTGATCACGCGATGTTTCCTTGCAGACATTATTCATGGACATGGTTTGACGAGCACGACTGTGCGGTTGCCATAGCCATTGCCAGCAGGGAGACGGATTGTTATGGGTGAACTTCATGGCCGTACTTTAGCGATTTCCGCGCGCATTTGTCCAATAACTTCTTCATAGTTGGGTGCATTGAAGATCGCCGAGCCTGCAACAAAGGTGTCGGCACCGGCAGCGGCAATCTCGGCGATGTTATCGACTTTCACGCCGCCATCAATTTCCAGACGAATGCTTTTGCCTGAGCGATCAATCATTTGTCGCACCTGCTTCAGCTTTGTCAAGGCCGACGGGATAAAACTCTGACCACCGAAACCGGGGTTCACCGACATCAATAACACCAGATCCAATTCTTCTAAAACATAGTCGAGCACATCGATCGGCGTGGCTGGATTCAATACCAAGCCCGCTTGGCAGCCAGTCGATTTAATCAATTGAATGGTGCGATGCACATGCTCGCTGGCTTCGGGATGAAAACTAATCAGCGTTGCGCCGGCTTTGGCAAAATCGGGCACGATGCGATCGACCGGCTTCACCATTAAATGCACATCAATCGGTGCTGTTACGCCATGCTTGCGAAGGGCTTCGCAAATCATCGGGCCAATAGTCAGGTTCGGCACGTAATGATTGTCCATGACATCAAAGTGAACCCAGTCAGCACCGGCTTTCAGCACAGCATCAACTTCTTCGCCGAGTTTGGCGAAATTGGCCGAGAGAATTGATGGAGCGATGATGGCGTTGGACATGGTCATTTTTTTCCGCGAATTTTCTGGATTTGGTCGTAGGCTGAATTAATTTCGGCTGCGCGTTTATCGGCGAGCTCACGAATTTCTTTTGCGGCACCAGCAACTTTATCCGGATGATATTGCGCAATCTGGCGGCGATAGGCAGCGTCGATATCCTCGTCGCTGGCTTGTGAATCCACTTCTAATATTTGGTAAGGATCTTTTTCCGACACTGATTTTTTTTCAGGGCTGTTTTCCTCCGAAGACGCTGCTGATGAAAACCTACTCATCCAGCCCATATCAATGACATAACCCAGCAGCATGCCTGCAATTAAAAACGGCGGTCGGCCGCGTCCAATCACGATTGCCAACAAAAGCCCAACGACAGTCCATTTATATTTCATTGTATTTTTGTCCGCTTGAAGCCATTGGGCTGTGCTGAATACCATTTTGCAAACTCGGCGATATCTTTAGGCTGCAACTGATTGGCGATGCTGCTCATCGGTGCGACCTTGCGCACGCCACTACGATAATCGTTTAATGCCTTACGCAGATAGGCTTCGTCCTGCCCCGCCAGATGCGGCGTGCCCGGAACGAGACCCACACCGTTTTCGCCATGACAAGCCGCACACAAACCCAGCTTGGCCGGTTTATTAGCCAGAGCGGGGCTTGAGAATGCAAGAATTAAAAAAAACAGTGAAATAATCGCTTTCATGCCGATATTGTAACAGCGCCAAAGCATCCATCGGCCTTACAATAGCGACAGTTCAACGAATTTCCGGAATCTGCTTGTGACGACGACTCTGCACACTTCCAACCTGCCCGGCCTGCCCTTGCTGCACCGTGGCAAAGTCCGCGATGTTTATGGCCTCGATAATCAACGCTTGCTGATGGTCGCTAGCGATCGTTTGTCGGCCTTCGACGTGGTGCTGCCCGACCCAATTCCCGGTAAAGGCGAAATGCTCTGCCAGATATCAAATTTCTGGTTCGATAAAACTGCGCATCTTATTCCGAATCATTTAACGCATGAATCGGTTGCTTCAGTGTTGCCTGAAGGTGTTGATTTGGCTTTATATGCCAAGCGCTCGGTGGTGACCAAGAAGTTGAAGCCGGTGCCGGTCGAAGCGATTGCGCGCGGTTACATCATTGGCAGTGGCTGGAAGGACTATCAAAAAACCGGCGCCATTTGCGGTATTGATTTACCTGCGGATTTGCAGCAAGCCGAACAATTACCGACGCCGATTTTTACGCCATCGACAAAAGCGGCAGTGGGCGATCATGATGAAAACGTCAGCTTTGACAGCATCGTTGAACTCATCGGTGCGGACCTTGCCGAACAAGTGCGTGCGGCAACACTGGAGATCTACGAATTTGCAGCCCGTTACGCCATTCAACGCGGCATTATTATTGCCGATACCAAATTGGAATTTGGTCTTGATGAAAACGGCGCACTGCATGTGATGGATGAAATGCTGACACCGGACTCTTCACGTTTCTGGCCGGCCGATTCCTATCAAATCGGAATCAGCCCACCAAGTTACGACAAACAATTTGTGCGTGATTATCTGGAAACGCTGGACTGGAATAAAACCGCCCCCGGTCCTTCGGTGCCTGCAAATATTATCGAAGTGACGCGTGCAAAATACGCCGAGGCCTTAAAGCGGCTGGCCGATATTACACTGTCGTAGTTTTATTGTTTTAGTTTTAAGGAAAACCCCATGCGCCGAGTTGACGAGCTACTGGATAATTATTCGACGGACCACCAGAACCCGACGAATCAATGGATTCACGTGTTTTGCGTTCCCGCGATTGTATGGTCGGTCACGGCCTTGTTGTGGTGCATTCCAGTGCCCTACCAATATTTGAATCCGGGCTTCTGGGGCGCGCTTGCGATGTTTGTTGCTTGGGCCTATTACTGGCGGCTATCAAAAACATTGGCGATTGGCTTATTGATCAGCTTCACTGCGGCCGGTTTTTTGAATCGCTGGATTCTCTACAGCTACGGCATCTTTGTTTTATTCGGGCTTGCCGTTGGCGTATTTGTCCTTGCATGGATCGTGCAATTTATCGGCCATAAAATTGAAGGCAAACGCCCGAGCTTTTTAACCGATGTGGTGTATTTACTCGTTGGCCCGATGTGGACACTGCGTAAACTTTATTATCGTCTCGGCATAAAAGCCTAAATGACTTATCACAAAATTGGTGCCCGCGATGGGTTTCTCATTGCGGTGATTTGTTTTGCCTAGGCGGGTAATTTCATCACTACCGCGCTTGGCGTGAGGGAACTGCCACCGATATTATTTTCAGCCGTACGCATGGGCATTTTGGCAATTGTGTTGTTGCCGTTCCTTAAAATTCCCGCGCGCGAGCAATGGTCACGCCTCACGGTCGTTGCACTCAATAATGGCGCAATACATTTAAGCCTGTGTGCGATTGCCTTGAAGCTTGCGGGTGACTTGGCTTCACCGGCCATTGCCTTGCAAAGCTATGTGCCGATGTCGGCATTGTTGGCGTGGTGGTTACTGGGCGAACGCTTTGCCTGGCGTACCGGGCTGGCGATTGCCATTTGTTTTGGCGGCGTATTGATTCTTGGTTTTGATCCGATTGTTTTAGACAAACCTTCTGCACTATGGACGATGCTGGCGGCCGCCTTTTTTCTTGCGCTCGGCACCATCTGGATGCGTGGTTTGCAGGGTGTTGATGTGATCCAGCAACAAGGCTGGTCGGCCTTGATTAGCGTGTTGCCCATGACAGCCGTGAGCTTTCTACTGGAAACCGATGTCGTCCCTGCCATCACCAACGCCAGCATGACGACTTGGGCCTGCGTGACGTACTCGGCTCTGGTTTCTTCATTGCTGGGCCATGGACTTTATTTTGCATTAGTAAAACGGCACCCAGTCGCTCAGATAACACCCTATCTTTTATGCGCACCGGTGATGGCGGTGATATTCGGCATTATGGTCTGGGGCGACAAACCCGGTCCAAAATTATTTATCGGCGGCGCGATGGTGATTGGAGGCGTGTTGATTATTGCGTATCGAAATATTATGAAAAGCAAAGTTTCCCAGGAGCGCCTTTAGGCGCGACATAAACTTTATCAAATCGAAATATTGCGAAGAGCAAGCTTTCGTAGGAGCGCCTTTAGGCGCGAGCGATCTGGCGGAATTTGTCGCGCCTAAAGGACGCTCCTACGTATGAACAATTCGCAAATAAAAACGGGCCGAAGCCCGTTTTTATTTGCGATTTATACCGAGATTAAAGCACTGGCTTCCAATCATCTTTCTCGTTTGGACGCAGCAACCAGCGGCAGAGTGCCGGGAGGAAGATAATCGCGGCGATCATGTTTACGATAAACATGAAGGTCAGCATGATGCCCATATCGGCCTGGAATTTAAGGTCGGAGAACATCCACATCGCAACGCCCACTGCCAGTGTTAGCGCGGTGTAGGAAATGGCAATGCCGGTCGTTTTCAATGCAATGAAGTAGGACTCACTCAAGGTATGACCTTGCAGCATGGCCTCACGCATACGGGCGAAGATGTAGATGCCGTAATCAACACCAATACCAACACCTAGCGCAACCACGGTTAGTGTATTCACTTTCATGCCGATATCGAGAATTGTCATGAGCGTATGACCCAACTCGGTCACAAGCACCAAAGGCAACATCACGCACAATGCCGCACGCGGAGATTTAAAACTAATCCAGCACATTAAAAATACGGCAGCGTAAAGCAGATACAAAATCGTATGCTCCGATTCACGCACGGTGTCGTTAATGGCAGCTGCCACACCAAGATTACCGGTGCCTAAACGAATATTGATGTTATCGGTACTGTAGCTTTCACCTTTATCGGCTGCTGCTTTTTCAGCCGCATCACGTGTTTTGGCGAAACCTTCGACATACAATTTATTTTCTTTGCGGAAATCTTTAACTTCCTTAACGATACGATCAATTGTCGTTGCTTTATGATCGGCCGCAAAAACCATGACTGGCATCGTGCGGCAATCGGCGTCCAGCAGACCACTGTCAGTATCAAAACTCTGGGTCGCTTGACGTAAAGTATCGCTATCTCGCGGAAGGGTACGCCATTTGACGGAGCCCTCATTCCAACCAGCGTTCGCAATTTTTGCGGCGATTGGCAAGGTCATGACCTGTTCAACA
Organism: Arenimonas sp.; assembly: GCA_043717775.1. Lineage (GTDB taxonomy): Bacteria > Pseudomonadota > Gammaproteobacteria > Xanthomonadales > Xanthomonadaceae > Arenimonas. The sequence continues at coordinate 4,211 of JAYSXB010000069.1, read as the reverse complement.
CCTTCGACATTGTTCAAATGCCATGCCAAGCGATCAATGGTTTCCATCGCCTTGTAACTGCTAGTGCAAGCCGAAGGACCGGCCTCGACAATCACATTGAGAATATCAACACCCAAACCAAATTCTTTGCTGATGGCAACCGCATCCTGGTTGTAGCGTGAGGCCGGAATGCCAAAAGTTTTCATGAACTTGTTTTGTACCGGTGGCCGCAATTCCGCAACGCCCTGCTCGGCGTCACCAATCAGTACTTTATTGCCCTGCATCCAGGCAAAAAACCAAATTAATGCGCCGAATACGATGATCATGGCAGCAGGTTTTGGTTTGCTGAAATTACTGAGAAACGCCCAGATTTTATCGAACTGCGTTAACTGGCGAAGACGATAAGCACGTTTACGATCCATATTGCGAAGCTTGGTATAGCTCAGCAAAACCGGCAGCAACACCAAGTCGGTCAAGATGGTAAAGGCCACGCCAATAGTCGCAGTGACGGCCAGTTCCCGAATCATCTGGATATCGATCACCATGATGGCGGCGAATCCGATACAACCGGCAATAAGCGCAACTGTTCCGGGAATCAGCAAGGCGCGGAACGAATTACGTGCCGCTACCAGTGGTGGATGTGCATTTTTTGCACGCTCTCTCAATTCGGCAACCGTACCTTCTTCTAGGCCTCCGAAGAAAATTTCACCCCGGAACCGATTGATCATTTGTTCGCCGTGGCTAACGGCGATCGCGAAGATCAGGAACGGTGTCAACATGTTCATGGGGTCGATGCCGTAACCGAGCAGGCGCAGGGCTCCCAACATCCAGACCACGGATACCATCGCCACAAATACCGTGAGCGATGCCAGCTTTATCGAGCTTGAATAAATAAACAGCAGCAACCAGGTAAAGGCAATCGTGACGATGAAAAACCACCCGACCGATTTTGCGCCATCGGTAATGTCACCCACCACTTTTGCAAAACCAATAATACGAATCTTGATGTTGCCGTTTTCATATTTCTTGCGGAGCTTTTCAAAATCGTCGGCGATTTTAGGATAGTCGGTTTTTTTGCCTTTGGCTTCCGGAATTAAATCCGCCCAAATCATGGTGGCGGAATAATCTTTGGCTACCAAACGACCGACAATATTCGCTTTGACAATATTGCTGCGGATGGTGTCGAACTGCTCGGCAGTCCCGCTGCTGGATGAAGGCGAATAGGTATTGGGAATGACATTGCCGCCGGCAAAGCCGTCTTCTACCACTTCCACAAAGCGCACGTTCGGGGTAAACAAGGAACGCACACGTGCATCGTCGGTGGAGTCGAGACTCAGGACGTCGTTGCTCACTTTTTCCAGTGTGCCCATGTAGGCATCGCTGAAAATATTACCGTCTTCGGCAAAAACACCCACCAATACCCGGTTAGCGCCGCCAAAACCTTCTTCGTATTGCTCGAAGGTTTTCATGTATTCATGTTGACGCGGGATTTGCTTTTTGAAGCCGGCATCAACGGTAAGTTGCGATGCAAAATAAAGCATTGCCACCGTTACCGCCGTGAATAAAATTAGTACAAAAGGGCGAGAACTGAAAACGATTTTTTCTGCAAAATTACAGAATGCCGACGGCTGATTATTGCTGGGAAGGCTCATGGTGTCTCCGTATTTGCTGTAAATAGATCTGCACCTTTATCGCCGACCAGAACTAATTGACCATCACTTGAATTTGCCGCCGCCGAGAACACGGGGACTTCACCTGATTTTGTTTGAACAACGCTCGAAGTAAAAGCTGATGCGGCATCGTTCCTACGCAGCACTATGCCATTGGCTCCGACTAGCACGGCGCCACCATTGAGCAGATCGACTCCACCCATCAAACTTACATGGCTATTGGATTCAAGTTTGTTCCAGCTATCGCCGCGATCAGTGGATTCAAAAATATTGCCGCGCAAACCATAAGCCAGAATATTGTTGTCGTTCCAGGACATCACGCCAAACATGGAACCTTTGTAAGGAAACGCCAATTTATTCCAAGTCGCTCCTTTATCCGCGGAGCGATAAACCGTACCGCGCTCGCCAACCAATACCAGCGTTCCATCGGTCAATTGCGTCATGGCATTGAAATGCGGATCGGCTTCATCACCCAGTGCCAAATCTTCTTCGCTGAAAGTCCCGGCTTCACTAGCTACCGGCGCTGCTTTTGGTGCAGCAGCCGTCGTATTAATTTTACGAGGTGTCCAAGTGGCACCACCGTCCTGGGTTTCTAAGATTAAGCTATAAGCGCCTATGGCAAAGCCATGCTTGGCGTCCATAAATAATATATCGAGAATAGGTGCGCCTTGCGCAGGATTTTCGGAACCCGCTACATAAATATCGATGCGCTGGCGCGTCCAGGTTTTACCACTGTCGGCCGAGGCAAGAATGATGCCGTCATGACCGGCGGCCCAAAGCTGCTGATCAATCGCGGCAATACTAGTCAATGTTGATCGGGTAGGAATATTGCTGACTTGTGTCCATGTTTTTCCATCAACCGACGTGAGTACATGGCCGCGTTCACCCACAGCAAAATATCCGGAATTAGTTTGTGTGATATCGAGCAAGAGCGACTTTGCGGCTAATGCTTTTGTTTCGGCCGGTAATTCGGCTGAATCGACAGATGCTTGGCCTGCTGTTTGTGCAAACAGTGGCAAGGTCATCGCGAGCAAGAAAGTAAGGAGATAAGGCTTACTCGAAGAATGCGAATTCGACATGATGGTCCCTTGGCGTTTTTTTGAAGCCCCCAAAACAGCCGCGCCCTTTGCGGGCGCGGCTTTCAAAACTATCGCTTAGCGTACGCCGCTACTGCGCAGCTCTTGTGGCGAGAAGTTCGCCGGTGAGGTTTGGTAACTGAAGTCAAACGGTTTTTCCTGATTGTCCAGCAAGCCGGCAATATAGCGACCCGATTTCAAATCATGATGGGTTTCAAGTGTTGACCAGAACGTAGGTACTTCGTAGTAGTTGACCGAAGGAGCTTCGGAATAACGCCACAAATTGCCTTGGCCATCGTAATGATCAATGGTGAGGATTTGATAGCTGTCTTCATCAAGATAGAAAGTACGACGGCTGTTGATATGACGCTTGCCGGCTTTCAGTTTTGCTTCGACTACCCAAACACGATGCAGCTCATAGCGCAGATAGTCCGGATTCAAATGGTTAGGACGAATCAGGTCTTTTACTTTGGTATTGCCGCTATGTGCCTTGTAGGAATTGTAAGGCACCAACATTTCTTTTTTGCCTTCCAGGGTCCAGGTAAAACGATCCATCGCACCGTTAAACATATCGGTCATGTCATTGGTACGCAGGCCGTCGGTAGCCGTGCCCGGGTTATCGTAAGCCACGTTAGGGGCCAGACGAACACGGCGTTGACCAGGATTATAAATCCAGGCTTTACGTGGTTGTGCAGCAGCGTTCAAGGATTCATGCACCAACAACACCTGACCAGCCAAACGTGGCGGGCTCAAGACTTCTTGCTTGAAGTAAACAAGAATATTATTGATGTTTTCAGAAGTATTGCCGGGCTTGTAATACAGACCGAGCAGCTCTTCTTTCAAACGCACGATTTGATAGGCGCCTGAAGCCGTTGGTGCAGCCTGATTGGCATAGCGAACGCCCGCGATGCCTTTGTATTTCAGCTTGTGATTCCAGATCACCTCATAAGCATTGCCTGGAATCGGGAAAGGAAAACCTTCCGCACAGTTTTGAATGCCCTCGCCATTGGCGACTAATTTACAAGCAGTCGCATTTTTCTTGGTGTAGTCATAGATACGTTGCGGAAAAGAAGCACTGCGACGGGTTGGGTACACGATCATTTTAAAGGTCGGGTACTTCTTGAACATGGCCATTTGGCCTGCCGATAACTCGTCTTTGTACTGGTCCGCATTCGCCGGTGTTATGGTGAATTTCGGCTTATCGGCCGCAAAAGGATCGGGATGAAACATCCCGGCCTTATAGCTAGCTAATGGACGCGTAATACCACCTTCCCAGGCAGGAATGGTGCCTTCAGCATTACCCGCTTTTTCTGCACCCACTGGCGTTAACTTGCCACCCAACTGTGCTGCTTTATCTGCACTAACCGCTGCCTGTGCAGTACCAATTGAAAATACGGCTGCACTGGCGAAAACGACAAGTGCGGTTTTATTAAATAATTTCATTCGATGCCCTCCCTATATGGCTTAGAACGAATACTTGACACTG
>JAYSXB010000068.1:0-2013 GCA_043717775.1 Arenimonas sp. | reverse complement strand
TGCCGCCGCCTCCTGGGCCGCCACCACCGTCGAAACCAATTTCTGCACGGGCAGATTTCGGTAATTCCTTGCGAAGCATGTCAGAAATTTCGTCAGGCTTCTTCAAGCCCGGCCCTTCATTACGCAAGGTCAATCGCACACCACCCCAACCTTGCTCGGCGAAGAAAACATAAATTTGCGTGACCTGGAAATGCTCACGACGCTTGTCGATATATTGTTCGACTTTGAGAATTTCTTCCGACATTTGGTCGAGGCTATACGAACCTTTCCAATCGAAATATAGCCCGATTTCCGGCTTAGCTTCGTTTTTGAAAGCATCGAACTCGGTAAACATTATAGGAATCACACTGGCCACAACGATAACCAAAATAGCGGCCAAAGCCTTGAACCTGTGCTGCAAACTCCAGAGCAATAACCGGCCATAGCGCTCGACCAAACGCGGGATAATACCCTCGTGTCGTCCTATCATGGGCGGTGTTTTCAGATGCGCCGAAATCATCGGTATCAGGCTCACTGCTACCAGCCATGAACAAAGCAATGAAATGGTGATAGTGAGCGCGACCTGCCCCAGAAAAATGCTCATCATATTGGCTTCGCCGAACAAGTTCGGTAAAAACACTACGATGCTGGTGAAGGTACCGGCACTGATCGCAATTTGTACACTTCGGGTGCCTTCAATGGCACAGCGCATTGGATCATTCGGATATTTTTCGCGGTATTGGTAAATACTTTCTACCACTACCACGGCATTATCGACCAACATGCCCAAGCCTAATAACAGGCCCATCATCGATAATATATTCAAGGTAATGCCAATAAAATACATGGCGCCTAAAGTCATCACGATGCAGATGGGAATGGCCAGGGTCACCATTAAGGTGCTTGGCCAATGCCGCAAAAAGAAATACAAGATAAACAGGGATAATAGCGAGCCAATAATCCCCGACTCGACTAACTCGTTAATCGATCGAGTGACGCTTTCAGCTTGATCTTCAACAATGATCGATTTAATGCCGACCAATTCGGGCTCTTGATTAATTTTTTCCAGTTCCGCCATCACAAGCTTCGAAACGGCGACAAGGTTGGCGCTACGCTCACGTTTGATATTGATACCCACAGCAGGTTTTAGGTCAAGTCTGCGCCAAATACTTTCACGCTGGGCTTTGAAACGGACTTGTGCGATGTCGCTCAAGCGCAAACCCGATTCGTTTAAAACCAGGTTTCTCAGTTGATCCAAATCACGAATTTCGCCGACCGGCTGTACGCGCAAACGACGAACGCCATCATCAATTTGTCCTGCCGATACCGAAAAATTAATCGCCTGCAATTTTGCAGCCAGCTGATTCAAACCAATATTATGGGCACCAAGTGCGGAGGGATTAATCGCAATTTCGATTTCAGAAGGTGAAGCGCCGGTAATTTCTACATTGGCAATACCGGGAATGCGCTCGATGCGGCGCTTGAATAAGCGCTCGATCATTTCGTATTCGTGTCGTAGATCTCGGGTACTGGCAAAACGAATTTGCAAGAACGGTTGGTCACTTGGTGAAAATCGCTGTACGTAATAACGCTGCATATCGGCCGGCAGATCTTTGCGTATGGCGTCAATACGCGAGCGCGCTTCATTGGCGCTAATGGCAACATCACGATCAAAGTCTGAAAACTGAATTTGAATTTCTACGCCATCGGCACGACTGGTGGAATTCATCTCCTTGATGCCTGGCATAGTCGCTAAAGTCTCTTCAACCGGGCGTGTAATACTGCGCTCAACTTCCTGCGGCGTTGAACCAGGATAGGGAATACTCACGCCCAAATAAGGAAGATTGACTTCGGGAAATTGCTCAAGGGGCAACCGAAATGAAGCAATCAAGCCAATGGCCACCATCGACACATAAAACATGATGGCCGTGATCGGGCGTTTAAGACTTAGCTCAGCCAGACTCATGCAGACACTCCGTCTTTTGAAAGTTCAAATTTCTCTTTGGCACGTAAGCCACGTGCAAGATAATAAGC
>JAYSXB010000067.1:0-13336 GCA_043717775.1 Arenimonas sp. | reverse complement strand
CCAGATCCGATTGCGCCGAGGCCAAAGCGGCTTGGGATGATTGCGCTTGCAGGTTCACATCGCTCGCATCGAGTTGTGCCAGTGGCTGACCGGCTTTCACCGCAGTACCCACATCAACAAAGCGTTTGGCGATTTTTCCGCTGATCCGAAATGAGAGTTGCGGTTCTTCGAGCGCGCGCACTTCGCCAGAATAAACACTGGCCGAGGCAATCCCTGCTCCTGGCTGAACGACCAAGGCCGGACGCGCCGGTTCGGCGACTGGCTCGTCTTTACAGGCTGTTAGCAGTAAAAAAGAGGTAATTAAGGCGAGACTTGTGGCGGCTTGATGCAATTTCATCGGATATCTCTATTACTGAACTTCGCGGTATAGTATATTTAGTTTACCAGCCAGTTCAATAACTAATTTACACTATCGCTCAATGAACCTAGTTTCCCGCCCCAATGCCCCCGGTCGTCCTAAAGACCCCGAAAAGCGCGCCGCCATCTTGGCTGCCGCGCAATCCCTATTCCCGTCCAAAGGCTATGACGCCGTCAGCATGGACGCCATTGCGCAAGCTGCTGGCGTCTCAAAACTCACGCTTTACAGCCACTTCACCGATAAAGACACGCTTTTTGGCGCAGCGGTAGAACAATTCTGCGAACTACAGCTGCCGCATCAGGCTTTTGAGTTACACCCGGAACTGAGCCTGCGCGAAGCTTTAATGTTGATCGCGAAGGGTTTTATCGACCTGACCATGGATGAATGCGCGATCCAGCTTTTCCGCATCATGGCGGCGCAAGCAGGCCAAAATACCAAGCTTGCCGAAATATTTTTTGCGGTCGGGCCGCGACGCACATTGAAAGATATGGAAATGTTTTTAAGTCAGCGCCACGACTGCGGCGACGTCGATATTTCCAATCCCAGCAAAGCCGCTGAACATTTTTTCGTGTTGCTTAAAGGCGTACGACATATGCGAGTCATGGTCGGTGTTGCGCCCCTGCCCGATGCCAACGAGCGTTTGGCGCATGCCGAAGAAGTGGTCAACGTATTTATTCGTGCCTATGCAAAATATGATCATGACCTCAGCTTGACGTTGGGCAAGGCAAAGTAATGAAGATGCAAGCCATGACTGTGGACCCGATGACTTCCGGCACTGAGTGGTGGCGGACATTTACGGCATTATTTTCACCAGCCCAGCCGCTTCGAGCGTAAGATACGGCTCTTTGCGCACAAGGACGATAGATATGTCAGTGAATTTCGAACAAGCCAGATTTGCGATGGTAGAGCAACAGGTTCGCCCCTGGGATGTGCTCGACCCGCGCGTGCTTGATGTCCTGCATAAGCTTCATCGCGAAGATTTTGTTGGCACCGAACACCGCAATCTGGCTTATACCGACATTGCGCTACCACTGGCGCATGGCGAAGTGATGATGAAGCCGGTGCTTGAAGGCCGCTTGTTGCAAGCACTGGATTTGAATCTGCAAGACGACGTGCTGGAAATCGGCACCGGTTCTGGTTTCATCACCACATGTTTGTCACATTTGGCGCGTGAAGTCATCAGCCTGGATATTCATGCTGATTTTATCGAACAAGCCAAACAAAAAATGACAAGCCTCGGTCTTCGTAATGTTCGTCTCGAATGTGCCGATGCACTGAGCTGGCAAAACGACCGCCGTTTCGATGCGATTGCCGTCACTGCTGCCGTCACGAATATTCCTGAAATTTTTGCTCAATGGCTAAAACCCAATGGCCGCATGTTTATTATTCGTGGTCATTCACCCGTGCAAGAAGCCCTACGTGTGACCCATCGCGGTGAAAGTTTGCATGAAGAAAGTTTATTTGAAACCGATGTGCCTTATTTGCATGGCGCCGAACCAGTGCCCAGCTTCACTTTGTAATTTTTTTATTTTTGATATTTTTTAATATTTTTTTACTCAAGGGATTCACTATGCGTTTGCACCCACTCGCTTTAGCTTTATTACTGACCGGCTTCAGCGCCCAGTCCCAGGCCACTGATTTACTTCAGGCCTACGACTTGGCACGCCAAAGCGACCCGCAATTGTCTGCTGCTGAATCGCAGAAAAATGCACAGGGCGAAGGCGTAGTGCAATCGCGTTCGGCGTTGTTGCCGCAGATTAGTGGCGACGCCAGTTACAGCAAAAGCAATTCCGACAGCGATGGCTCACAAGTGTTTGGTTCACAAGTGCAGCCCGCATCTGTCAGCACCCGCGAATCAACTGATCGGAGTTATGGCATCAGTATTCGTCAGAGCATTTATGACCATGGAGACTATGCTCGTTTAGGCGCTAGTAAATTTCGTGCATCACAGGCCGAAGCTGATTTTGATACTGCCAAAGACGCACTTGTCGTACGTACAGCAGACGCTTATTTCAATGTACTCACCGCAATAGAAACTCTCGCCTCTTCACGTGCAGAAGAACGCTCGGTTAAACGCCAGCTTGACCAAGCGGAAAAGCGTCTTGAAGTAGGCTTGGCACCTATTACTGACGTACATGAAGCACGCGCCCGCTATGATAGTGCCCGTGCTAACGCCATCACGGCCGCTAACACTTTGGACGATGCAAACGAAGCTCTGTCCGAAATCACTGGCACAAAAATAGAAAATATTCGTGGTTTGTCGGCAACCTATCAACCACAAAATGACGACACAAGAACCTTGGAACAGTGGGTGGCTTTGGCGATGGAGTCAAACCCAAGTTTGCAGTCAAGAGAAAAAGCTTTAGCTGCTGCCGAGAAAGATGTTGACGCAGCTCGTGCCGCGCACTACCCCACACTTGATGCGACTGCTAGTTGGCGTGATAGTAACGGTAATGGCACAAGCCAGACATTTCAGCCGCTCGGTCCGTTAAATTCATTCGACAGTGGTGGCACCAGCAGAAACATTGGCGTGCAATTGAGCGTGCCAATTTTTAGTGGCTTTGCGACCCAATCCCGCGTTCGTCAATCAATCAATCAACGCGACATTGCAGCCGATCAACTGGAACAGCAAAAGCGTTCAATCACCCGCCAGACTCGCAGTGCCTACCGTTCATTAGTGGCTGGCCTCGCGGAAGTCGAAGCCCGCCGTTTAGCTGTAGTTTCTGCACAAGCCGCCTATGAAGCCGGCGAAGCCGGCTTGGAAGTCGGCACACGTACGATTGTCGATGTATTGATCGCACAGCAAAACCTGTATCTCTCACAACGTGAATACGCCCGTGCCCGCCATGCTTTCCTGGTGAACACACTCCGCCTGCGCCAAGCCGCTGGTGTCCTGGAACTTAGCGATGTGCAAAACGTGAATCGCAGTTTGACGGTTGATGCGGAAGCGGCATTGATCAACAATTAATTCGTACGTTTACGTAATTCAAAACGGCGCCGATGGCGCCGTTTTTCGCAATATGGGCATCACCCATCAATATACGTTGCGATTATTTCGGAAACGGTGGGCAGTGCCCACCCTACTCGTGCTTGAAGGTACCGTCGAAGAATATTCTTTCTCGTAGAAGCGTCCTTTAGGCGCGGCAAATCTCGCGCGGTCTGTTGCGACTAAAGGACTCTCTTACGTCAAATGCAGCTTGGCGGATTTATCACACAAAATAAACACCGGTGCGCCAGAGCCGGCACCCTACGCCAAATACTGTTCGATGATTTTCAAAGTGCGCTCCAGCGCGCCACGCTCGCGTTCAATTCGTTTGCGGCCAGCTTCGCCGCATTGTTTCGCGAGTTTTTTATCATTGAGAAAACGCAGAATCGCTTCGGCTAATTCATCGGGCGTTGCCAGTTGCTGCACTGCGCCAACTTCTAAAAGCAATTGGGTGATATCGACAAAATTAAACGTATTCGGTCCGACGACTGAAGGTATGCCAAGCGACGCTGGTTCCAATAAATTATGACCGCCAATTGCCTGAAAGCTGCCACCAACAAACGCTACATCGGCGCAGGCGTAAAATGCCAGCAACTCGCCAAGCGTATTAATAATAAAAACATCGGAATCGGCATTTGGCTGCTGATGCTTTATGCGATTGGCCACCCGCCATTGCGCGGCGGTGACAAGTTCCATTACCGACTCAAAACGCTCGGGATGCCGTGGTGCCCATAGCAATAATGCATTGGGATGTTGTTCGCGTATTCGCTTATGCGCCGCAACTACCATCGCTTCTTCTTCTGGATGTGTGCTGGCTGCAATCCATACCGGGCGCACTCCCCAGGCGGCACGCCAATGTTTTGCCTGCTCACTTAATTGAGTTGGCAATTCAACATCGAATTTCAGATTGCCGGTGACTTGTCCTTGATTAGGCTTGATACCCAATTTTTGATAACGCTGCAAATCAGCCTGTGATTGCGCCGCCACTTGCGTTACCGCGCGCACGGCAATATTCATCAGGCAGGCAATAACTCGATAACCGCGCATCGATCTTTCCGACAAGCGTGCATTTACGATCAATAAAGGGATGTGGCGCTTACCGATTTCTGCAAATAAGTTCGGCCAAATTTCGGTTTCCATAATGATGGCAATTTTGGGCTGAAAATAATTCAGAAAATAATTCACCGCACCGGGCGTGTCGTAGGGTAAATATACATGCTGCACCTTATCTCCGAACAGACTTTTTACGCGTGCTGAACCCGTCGGCGTGGTAGTCGTAATTAGCAAAGGCGTATCGTGATAACGCTGCCGCAAGCGCTGCAATAATGGCGTGATCGCATTCACCTCTCCAACCGACACCGCATGCAACCATAAACATGGCGTTTTTGCGGGCGCTCGATACATGGCGAAACGCTCACTCCAACGCTGAAAATATTCACGCTGGTTAAAACCGCGCGATACCAGATGAATCAGGGTCAATGGCGTTAATGCATACATCACCAAGGAGTAAGCCGCCAAGCTGATGCGTTGTAAAAATGTCAGGCTCATGGGCTAAGCATAGCCGAGCAAGCACAAAAGCGCGTTAGAATTTGACTATGACAGATGAATTGACAACAGCCCCGGTCAGCCCGCGCCAGTGGCCCGTTTGGATTGCAATTGCCTTTGGCTGGACCTTGGCGCATTGGCCATCACGCCTGCAAACACTCGGTGGAAAAGCGCTGGGAAGACTAATGCGGGCATCTATGTGGCAGCGCGGCCGCAACGCAAGCATCAACCTCGCCCTGTGTTTTCCCGAGCTCGGCGAAACAGAACGTAAGCGCATTTTGCATGACATGTTCACCGCGCTCGGCCTTGGTGTATTCGAATTTTTGCGCGCCTGGTGGGGCCGCTTAAGCCCCAATGACCCTGCCTACACCTTGAAAGGTCTGGAAAATCTGCAAGCAGCACAAGCACTGGGCAAGGGTGTGATTTTGGTATCGGCGCATTTCACTACGCTTGAAATATGCGTGCGGCTGCTCTGTCGTGATGTAGAGATCAACGGCATGTATCGCCGGCACGACTCCGAGGCCCTTGAATGGGCAGTTAAAAAAGCCCGCGCCCGCTACACCAAACAAATGTTTAGTCGCGATGAAATACGCCCGGCACTACGTTGTTTGAAACAAGGCGGAGTGCTTTGGTTTGCCCCCGATCAGGAAACCCGACGTGGTGAAAGTGTGTTTGTGCCTTTCTTCAATCAACCTGCAGCAAGTCTTACCTCGACCCATCAAATGGCAAGAATGAGCGGTGCCGCTGTGCTACCGTTTTTTCATCAGCGAAATAGTGATGGTAGTTATTGTCTGGAAATATGGCCCGCTTTAGAAAACTTTCCTAGCGCGGATGCTACTGTTGATACCGCACGAGTTATGGCCACGATGGAGCAGTTAATCCGACGCGCGCCCGAACAATATTTATGGATACATCAGCGTTTCAAAAGAACGCCGGATGGAATGTCTAATCACTATTCGTAATGCATATGTGTAGGAGCGTCCTTTAGGCGCGATAAATCCCGCCAGATGTGTCGCGGCTAAAGGACGCTCCTACGAGATCAGATCCGGCGCGGCTTTCGGGCCTAGAAGGCCCTCCTACGGGTAGATATTCGGCGAACCTTGGGGCCGTGTTTTAAATCTTCGATGCACCCATAAATATTGTTCGGGATGTTCGCGCACAACGGCTTCGAGTTTTTCCATGTAAATATGGGTATCGGCAATGGCATCGGTACTTGGCCAATTTTCCCAGGGCATGGCTATGGTAATTTGATAGCGATTATTGGCATCACGATAAAACCAGAATGGCAGCATAGCGGCACCGCTGCGTTCAATAATATTTGGGGTCGCGGTTAAAGTAGCGGCAGGAATACCGAAGAAAGGAACAAAGGCATGCTGATAATTGAAGTTTTGATCCGACGAATACACAACGGCATCGCCGGCACGTAAAGCTTTTAATAAAGCCCGCAGATCTTTTTTCTCGATACTGTCGCCAAACACCTTGGCCCGTGCAGTTTCAAAGGCATGCTCGATACAGGCATTATTATGACGGCGCACTACTACGCGTACTTTTTTATTCAGGGCTTCGCTTAATAAACGCACCGCCAGTTCGGTGTGGGTGAAATGCCCGGTCAATAGCAAAACACCTTTGCCTTCAGCCAATGCGGCGCTCAGGCGTTCGATGCCATGTATATCGGCGAGGCCGGCTAAAGTTTTTGCAGGCGCATACCATGCGCGAAATAATTCAAACACTCCGGTGATAGTCGCCAACAGATTCCTGTTGAATAAATCTTGACGTTCCGGAAGCGAAAGATTCTGGAAACATAGTTCGATATTGGTGGAAGCCACCCGGCGACGGCGATAGAGAAATGGCCAGCAAGCCAGACAGAATAGTTTTGCGGCGCGCATTAGCCAACGCTGTGGTAAGCGGGCGCTCAGCATAGCGAGCCAGAAAAACGGCTTGATAAAAATACAATACCAAGGCGCGCTCATGCACCACCTTTTTCGCTATTTTTCTGCTGCTCCAGACGTTTTGCGTATTTTAGAAATGCATAGAAAGCTTGAGTTCTGGCAGCAAGATAACCGGCCCAGCCATTTAAAAAATATCGCTTTAATACATAGAATCGAAAAAAAACGAAGCCAGGATAGAACACAATTCGTAGTCGAAGAAAACGGTTGCTTTTTTTCTGTTCCAGCAAACCGCTGGAATAGGCATTTATTTTTTCGACTTTTTTTGCCAGATCTTTTTCGCCGAAATGATAAAAATTCAGACTCAAATTTTCTACCCGGCCCTGCACTTCCGGTGCCGCGTGTACCGGCACCTGATTCATGGCGGCTTTTGATTTCCGGAATAAGCGACACTGCCAATTGGGGCGTGTGGACAAATGCGGCCATTGCCAGAACAGCCATTCCTGACGTGGTAAGCGATAGCCATTGACTGAATCTACGGAAATTGCTTTACGAATTATATCAGCGGCAATGGCATCAATGAATTCATCGGCGTCGAGCAACAATACCCAATCGGAATTTGCCTTATCAATCGCCGATTGTTTTTGCGGTCCATAGCCCTTGAAGGCTTCGACAAAAACTTTCGCTCGAAACTGCATTGCAATGTCGCGAGTGGCATCGGTTGAATCAGAATCAAGCACGATAATTTCATCGCAAAACTGCAGGCCTTCAAGACACTTGGACAAAGTCGCTGCGTTATTGAAGGTGGTAACGACAGCGCTCAGCGTTTTCATGCGTTTTCAACACTCGGCGAGTGAAAACGATCTTGCGCGCCTAAGCAGCCGGCATAGATAGCCAGTAGCAGTAACCAGCAGCCACCCCAGAACGTGGAATAAAATGCGAGATGTGTATTGAGCGGAAACACGACGACTAAACAAGCCAGCATCGGGACAAAGGCTAATTGACGAGCACGCGGCGGCGACCAACGCCAGGCACGCCACATCGCGTAAAAACCGACTAGCCAACAAATCAATCCGATTACACCGGTTTCCGACAAGACTTCAAGCAGCCAATGATGCGCATGAAGCGCGCCTTGTTGCTCACCATTGATAAAGGGATCGTCTGCTTCTGCATACTGTTTATAGGCATAGCGAAAATTCCGCACGCCAACGCCGTTGACCGGATGCTCTGCCGTCATTTTAAGTGCGGCTTTCCAGATACTAATTCGACCCGAAAGCGCATGATCAACATCGCTGGTTTTGCCCAGCAATACAGTTTCGGTACGTTCAAAACGAGCGCGCAATTCCGGTGATGAAAAATAACTCAGCAATAAAATCAAACTTGAGGCCAGTAAAAAAATCAGCAGACGCCGCTTGCCCATTACGCGCCAGCCACTCACCAATAAAACAATGCCAAACATTAGCCATCCAGCACGCGCGCCGGCCCATAAAATAACAGTGCCTACCAGAAAGGCAACGCCACACCAGACCCATGCACCGCCGCGTTTATGGGCCCAATCCAATGTGAATGGCGATAGTGCTGCCAACACTAAACCCAGCTTCAAATTATCCGAACCAAAAATCCCACTCAGACGATCTTCGGTCATCGCGCCACCCAGACTAAAACCCGTTAGCACTTGCACCATGCCATCGAGTGCCCAGAACAAACTGATAATAGCCAAGCCGGAAAATATTAGATTTCGGCCTTTTTCATTCGACACCGATAAGGCAATCAACCAGAGAAAAGGCAGATAGCGTAGATCCAGCAAGACTTCGCGCCAGGCACGTTTGGCATTGATGGCATCGAAGGCTGAAAAAAATTCCGGCAGCCAATAGGCAAGAAAAAAAGCCAGCGTCATTAACCAGGCTTCTCGACTCAACCAGGTAGAGCGATAGGCAACTTTCTGCCACAGCATCAACAAAAAACCGAACACCGCACCCAGACTCATTACCGCTTCTGCAATACCTACTGTGGGCCACAGGGCAACAAAAGCCAGCACCCAATATGGTGCCCAGCGAAAAACCGAATCAGGGGCAGAGCTGTTCATAGAGCTCCATCATATTCGATTGCATCGCGGACAAGCTCGGCAAAGCCTGTGGCAGGGGAACAATTTTATTTTCCAGAATATTTTTTGCGCCTTGCATCAAGGCATTTTCATCGAAGGGTTCGACCAAGCCTTGTGGAAAGAACTTCTGCAAATTTTCGCCTGCACCACCTAAATTCCAACCCAGCACTGGCTTACCCATACTCAAGGCTTCGATTACAGTACGACCAAAGGCTTCAGGTTTATTGGATAACTGCAAAACCAGATCGCTAAGGGCATAGGCCTTGTCGATAGCCTTTATTGGCTTTAGGAATTCAACGAAATTGGAAATCTCAAGGTGCTCTGCTTGTTGCTCTAATTCCTGTAAATATTTTTCGCGACCGACCTGGCGTGCACCCAAACAACATAAACGCACATCGCCTATTTCTTGTCGCAAAGCGGCTAATAAATTAAGCGCAAAACTATGGCCTTTCAAACGAGTAGCGCGGGCGGGCAATAAGAGTAATTTTTCGCCTTGCAGCTTTGGATAATCGTTAAAAAAATCCTGCTGCCATTGTTTATCGACTTGCAGATTCGCGGAAAATTCTTTAGGGTCGATACCCGGTGTTATCACGATAATTTTTTTATCGTCGGTGTCCGGCCAATGGCTTAGCACATGTTTTTTTACGGTATCAGACACGCAGATTATTTTTTCTCCGCGCATCATCACACCGCTATAAAAGCCGGGAGAATTCAAGCCATGGACACTGGTGATGAATTTGGGTTTGTGTTCTAGATTCCGAATCGCCAGCAAAGCCGACCATGCCGGAAGGCGCGAACGTGCATGCACAATATCGGGCTGCAGTTCTTTCAGGAGTTCGCGGAATTTATGAATCGAGCGAAATATCAGCAAGCTTTTTTTGCCAATCTCGCATTTGAAATGCTCGCTACCTTCGGCAATGCATTGTTCCTGCAAGCGGCCACCGGCTGAAATAATGATGGAGCGATGGCCGCGCTCGACCAAGGCACGCGCGGTTTCCAAGGTACTACGCTCGACACCGCCAGCCTGTAACGCCGGCAAACACTGCACCACGGTGATGCGGCGCAAGAGGAGCCTCAGTCGATCAAAACGTATTCAGCGCCGCAATAAGGGCAGACGCATTTGCCCTCTTCTTCAATCGGTAAATACACCCGTGGATGCGAATTCCACAAGGCCATGGCCGGCGTTGGGCAGCTCAGTGGCAAGGCATCACGGGTTACTTCGTAATGGGTTTTAGTATTGGCTGCAGTCAGCATCGAGTCGGCGGTCATAAAAACGTCCTTGATCAATGCCGCTATTCTAACCGCATCCGACGTAGGGTGGGCGCCGCCCACCATTGCCTCGCCGTTCGATAAAGGTGGGCGGTGCCCACCCTACCTCGGCAGATCAAACACCAGAATCTCGGCTGCTCGCTCGGTCTGAAGCTTGATGTCGGACTCATCTACCAAGCCAATGCCGTCGCCGGTCGTCAGAGCTTGTCCGTTCACCTGCACGTCGCCTGAAACTACTTGTACCCAGCCCAAGCGGCCCGGCTTCAGCGGGTGTTGCAGATCTGTAGCCGGACTCAGCACTGCGCTGTACATATTGGCTTGTTGAGCGATTTTCAGCGAGCCTTCCGCACCATCGGGCGATGCCACAAGACGCAAACGGTCCAGGCGATCTTCGCTCGGGAACGCCTTTTGTTCATAGGAAGGTTCAATATTTTTCTTGTCAGGAATAATCCATATCTGCAAAAAATGTACAGGCTCGGTTTGCGAGGCATTGAACTCGCTATGACGAATGCCCGAACCGGCGCTCATGCGTTGCACTTCATCCGGGCGAATAATGGAACCGGTGCCGATACTGTCTTTGTGTTGCAAGGCGCCTTGCAATACCACGCTGATAATTTCCATATCAGCATGGCCATGCGTTGCAAAACCACCGCCTGGCGCAACACGGTCTTCGTTGATCACGCGCAGCGGGCCGAAGCCCATCCAGGCATCGTCCTGGTACTGACCAAAAGAAAAGCTGTGAGCAGAATCAAGCCAGCCAAAGTTAGCCGTTCCACGTTCATCGGCTGGGCGGTGAATTAACATTGTTTACTCGGCCTTCGCTTCCGAGGCTTCCATGGTGATGCGCAGTGTTACTTCATCGCCCACCATCGGTACATATTTGCCGAGACCAAAATCTGAGCGCTTAATTTTGGTGATGGCATCAAAACCGGCAGATGGTGACTTCATCATGGGATGTGGTCCAACACCATTAATGCTCACATCAAATGTTGTTAGCTTGGTAACACCGTGAATGGTGAGATTACCCATTAACTTTAATTTGCCTTTACTGACCGCTGTCACTTTTGTGCTTTTGAAAGTGGCGTCAGGAAATGTTGCCGCATCAAAAAAATCCGGGCTCCATAAATGGGTATCAAATTTTGCAACACCGGTATCAAGACTATTGATTGGCACTTTAATATTTAGCGATGAATTAGCAGGCTTGGCGGCATCAAAAAGAAATTCACCTTCAACGGTATTAAAACGAATGGCGATATTCGAAAAGCCTGCATGCAAATAGCTTGCATGAACCTGGGTATGGGTCGGGTCGATGCTATACGCCTTGGTTTCAGCTTGGGCCGCGCCAATGCTGCCAACTAACATCAAGCTCAGTAATAATGGTTTCAACATAAAATTCTCCGTGGGGGTTTTTACGGCAGTATTAAGCAATATTGGCCGCTTCATCAAATGATAAGCGCGGCGAACGCGGGAACAAGGCAGCGGCATCACCGTAGCCAAGATTAATTAAGAAATTCGATTTGATGGTGGTACCGCTAAAAAATAACTCATCAATTTTTGCATTATCAAAGCCAGACATCGGGCCACAATCCAGACCTATCGAACGTGCCGCCAACATCAAGTAAGCTCCTTGCAAGCTGGAGTTACGAAATGCGGTGGTGTCGATTAAAGCCTGGTTGCCGACAAACCAGGATTTTGCATCGGCATGCGGAAATAATTGTGGCAGTTTTTCATAGAAGGCATAGTCGGTTGCCAGAATCGCGGTGACGGGGGCCGTCATGGTTTTTTCACGATTATTATCGGAAATAGCCAGACCCAGTTTTTCTCTGGCTTGTTTTGATTTAATGAAAACAATTCGTGCAGGGGACGAATTCGCGCTGGTAGCGCCCCACTTCATCAGTTCGTAAAGCGAGTGCAACTGCTCGTCGCTTACCGGCTTATCCAGCCAGGCATTATGAGTACGGGCAGTGCGAAACAATTGATCTAAGGCGGCATCATTCAACACGGACATCGGTGCATCTCCAAACTTAAGGGGTTTTCCAAGTTCATTAGTGTATGGACATTCCATGATTTTAATAGTGCCGGGTCCACAACGGTTCGTTGCAGCAGCCAGAACAACGAGCATCTGTTAATCTGCCGCGATGATGGACAAAGCTGATCAATGCTGGGTAATTCATGACGGTGCCGCTGGCAATCGTCGGCAAGCCATTGCCTTGGCTGAGGCACTGGGATGGGGCTACGAAGAAAAAATCATCAAATCCCGTGGCTTGAGCAAATGGTTCGCCCCGCGTTTGCTGCCACTGGTGACACGACCTTTTGACAAGCCTTTTTCTGAAGCCATGCAAAATCCGCCAGCGTATGTGATTGGTTGTGGCAGACAGGCGGCATTGGCAACTCGGTTAATGAAACAAGCGGGTAGTTTCGCCATTCAAATTTTGAATCCGCGTTTACCGAGTCATCATTGGGATGTGGTGATTGCACCCACCCACGATTTACTCGAAGGCAGTAATGTCATTAGTACGGCGGGAAGTTTGCATGAGGTCAATTCGATTTCTTTGGCGCAGTGGCGTAATCAAGCATCTAAACTGCCTGCCCTTGAATCACCTCGTAATCTGGTCTTGATCGGCGGCCCAAGTCGAATGGCCCTATTTAATGAAGGCTTGATTGAAGTGATGTTGAGTCATCTGGAATACGCGCTGGCAACACAGGGCGGCAGTTTGATTATTTGCGGCTCACGGCGCACACCGCCAGACATTGCAGAAAAAATTCGACAGCGTTTTTCGGACTCCGGATTTCCTGTGTGGTTTAATAATAATGATGGTGACAATATTTATCATTCTGCATTAGCACATGCCGACAGAATCATCGTGACGCCGGATTCAGTCAATATGATTTCAGAAGCCTGTGCCACCGAGCTTCCGGTTTTTATTGCACAGACTGAGCGTGCGATAGGTAGGATGCAATTATTTTTGAATCATTTACTAAAGATCGAACGTATTAAGCCATTGGACAGAAAGTTAATGGCGTTTGAGGTAAAGGAATTGAATACGATGCAGGATGTGATTGCACAATTGCAGCAATTTTTGAAGCGGTAGGGTGCGCTCAAGCCTGAGGTATCCCCACAAAGTGCCTTTGTAAAACAACCACTTGTGGCGTAATCTCGATAAAAACGCAACGTGCATGAGGCGATT
>JAYSXB010000066.1:0-13436 GCA_043717775.1 Arenimonas sp. | reverse complement strand
TGGAAGCTTTGGAAAAAGTGACCGAAAAAATCGGCCAGTTGACTGTGTTCGGTGGTCTGGATGGCGTATTGAAGCAACTGGTGACCTTGAAATAAAACGGATACGCACCGCCCATGGGGGCGGTGCCATAGAATAAGTGAAGGAAAAAATATGAGTGGATCACAATTCACATTGCTGCACGCGGAACATCACAAGCCGATCAAGGCCTGGATTACCGGCGTGCCATTGGAAGACGAAGCACGCGCGCAATTGATCAATATTGCCAGCCTGCCCTTCGTCGGACCCTGGGTAGCAGTAATGCCCGACGTGCATTTGGGTAAAGGCGCAACAGTGGGCTCGGTAGTGCCGACACGCGGCGCGATTATTCCTGCTGCCGTCGGTGTTGATATTGGCTGCGGTATGGCGGCGATCCAAACCACGCTGAAGGCGAAAGATTTGCCGGAAAGTTTGGCGATGTTGCGTTCGGATATCGAACGCAGCGTGCCGGTCGGAAGTGGTCCCGGTGGTGAACATCGGAATATTCCCGACAGCATCG
The DNA here is from genome assembly GCA_043717775.1 of Arenimonas sp. Lineage (GTDB taxonomy): Bacteria > Pseudomonadota > Gammaproteobacteria > Xanthomonadales > Xanthomonadaceae > Arenimonas. Next base: position 12,901 of record JAYSXB010000066.1, on the reverse strand, counting down.
GAACCCATTTACAGAAATCCGGATTACACGCGCGTTTGTTCAATATCCAGAACAAGCATCCGAAAATTCGTTTCGACAAAATCGAACGGCAAACCGGAACGCTCGGTGGCGGAAATCACTTCATCGAAATCTGTCTCGATGAAACCGATACCGTCTGGGTGATGTTGCATTCGGGTTCACGCGGTACCGGCAATATGATCGGGACGTACTTCATCGAACGTGCCCGTGAACAGTTAGCAAAGCGTGTGCTCGGTTTCCATATGCCGGACAAAGATCTGGCGTTCTTCATGGAAGACGAACCCTTGTTTGACGAATATGTGGAAGCGGTATCGTGGGCGCAGGATTACGCGCGTACTAATCGTGAAGCGATGATGCAACGAGTGTTGGCATCAATGCGTCACCGCTTACCACCGTTTCAACTGGGAAAGATGGCGGTCAATTGCCATCACAACTATGTGACGCGCGAACAACATGCCGGCGAGTCATTGCTGGTAACGCGTAAAGGTGCAGTGAGTGCGCGCGCAGGCGAGCTGGGAATTATTCCCGGCAGCATGGGTGCTTGCAGCTTCATCGTGCGCGGCAAGGGTAATGCGGAAAGTTTTCATAGCTGTAGCCATGGCGCGGGGCGTGTAATGAGCCGTACCCGGGCGCGGAAAGAAATCAGCATGGAACAACATCTGCAAGCCACTGCTCACGTTGAATGTCGTAAAGATAGCGCGGTAATCGATGAATCACCCGCGGCTTACAAGGACATCGATGCGGTAATGGCAGCACAAAGCGATCTGGTCGAAGTGGTGCATCGCTTGCGTCAGGTCGTTTGTATCAAAGGTTAGATAAAGCCCGTAGGAGCGCCTTCAGGCGCGAACAATGTCTATCGCAGACCTTTCGCGCCTGAAGGCGCTCCTACGGCACATGTCTGGCACATTCTCTTCTCGCGTCTTTTCCGCATTGCCTTCACAATATGCAACATGTCGGAACCCCAGCTCGAACTGAACAAGCCCATTAGCGACGAGGTCAAACAAACGACCTGTTATATGTGCGCTTGCCGCTGCGGAATTAATGTCCATATCAAAGACGGGCAAATTCGTTATATCGAAGGCAACCCGAATCATCCGGTTAATCGCGGTGTACTTTGCGCGAAAGGTTCGGCCGGCATCATGCAGCATTACTCGCCCGCCCGACTTCGCAAACCTTTATTGCGAGTGGGTGAACGTGGCGCGGGTGATTTTAAAGAAATCGAATGGGAAGAAGCACTTTCGCTCGCCACAACATGGCTGGGCGATGCGCGCGCGAAAGATCCGAATAGACTCGCATTTTTTACCGGACGCGATCAGTCGCAGGCATTAACCGGTTGGTGGGCACAGCAATACGGCACAGTGAATTACGCCGCCCATGGCGGTTTTTGTTCGGTCAATATGGCGGCCGGTGGTTTGTACACACTCGGCGGAAGCTTCTGGGAATTTGGTGAACCCGATTGGGATCACGCACAAATTTTCATGCTCTGGGGCGTGGCCGAAGATCACGATTCCAACCCAATTAAATTAGGATTGGGAAAACTAAAGGCACGCGGCGCAAAAATTATTGCCATCAATCCGGTGCGTACCGGTTATGGTGCCATCGCCGATGAATGGATTGGCATTCGTCCGGGCACCGATGGTTTATTTGCGTTCGCGCTGATTCACGAATGCCTGAAAAACGATTGGGTCGACCTGGATTATTTGGTGCGTTATACCAACGCGCATTATCTGGTGATTCAAAATCCCGGTGGCGAAGATGATGGTTTATTTGCGCGAGATGATGAAGGGCGGGTGTTGTGTGCAATAAATAATTCCCTTCTCCCGTTGGGATCCCGCCAGGGAGTAGTTTTATCAGAAGGTGGCCGCAGGCCGGATGAGGGTACGACCACCTCATACGCTCCCGCCGATAGCACCAATATCTCACCCCGCATTATCGGCGAATACCTTCTGCCCAATGGCCGCAAGGCAACACCTGTTTTCAATCTGCTGGCAGCGCGATACCTGGACGAACAATATTCGCCGGAAAACGTCAGCGAGCGTTGCGGCATTCCCACCGAGACCATAAAACGCATCGCAAAAGAATTAGCCGATGCCGCGTTCAAATCGAATTTCTCGCTGCCGATTGCTTGGACCGATGTTCACGGCAATGAACATAAAGAAATGGTCGGAAGACCTGTCGCGATGCATGCGATGCGCGGCATTTCCGCACATAGCAACGGCTTCCATACTTGTCGTGCCCTGCATGTTTTACAAATGCTATTGGGTGCCGTTGATACTCCGGGTTCATTCCGTTACCAACCACCGTTTCCTCGTCCGATTCCACCAGCAAATCGTCCTGGAAAAAATATTGCTGCCGATGGCAAACTCGATGCGCCGCCATTGGGCTTTGTGCATGGGCCGGAAGATCTAGTAGTGGATGCCGAGGGCAATCCGCGCCGCATCGACCATGCGTATTCCTGGGCCTATCCGCTGGCTGCGCATGGCATGATGCATACCGTGATTCGCAATGCGCATGATGGCAATCCATATCCGATCGATGTGCTGATGATGTTCATGGCGAATATGAGCTGGAACTCGTCGATGAATACCAAAGAGACGATGGGCTGGTTGACGGCGAAAAATGAAAGCGGCGATTATAAAATCCCGAAAATCATTTATTCCGATGCCTATTCCAGCGAGATGGTGGCCTACGCCGATTTGATTTTGCCGGACACCACGTATCTCGAACGCTTCGATGCAATTTCTATGCTAGACCGTCCGATCTCGGATGCCGATTGTGCCGCCGATGCGATTCGTCATCCGGTATTTCAACCCGATCGCGATGTGCGTGGATTTCAATCGGTATTAATCGATATTGGTGCGCGCCTCAAATTACCAGCCTTGCTTGATGAATATGGTGAGCCGAAATATCGCGATTTTGAAGATTATATTTTGAACCATGAACGTGCGCCCGGTGTTGGTTTGCTGGCAGGCTGGCGTGGTGAACATGGCGAACTGCAAGGCAAGGGCCAGCCGAATCCGGACCAGCTCGAACAATATAAAAAACACAGCGGTTTCTGGCATCAGGCCATTCCCGATAATGCGCGTTATTACAAAATGGCGAATCATGATTATCTACAATGGGCGACGATGAAAGGTTTTATCGTGAAGCCCGATCAAGTGGTATTGCAGTTGTATTCGGAAACCTTGCAGAAATTTCGTTTGGCCGCGCAAGGCCATGGCCAGCATCAACCACCTGTACAACATCGCGAGCGTGTAGAGAAATATTTCGACCCGATGCCGATTTGGTATGAGCCGTTTGAGGGTGCAGAGCTGGCAGAAACGCAAAATAAAAACAACGTCACCCCGGCAAAAGCCGGGGCCCAGAAGCCCAATACGAAAGCGCTGAATCCCAACTTGCCTCACGACGACCACTTTCCGCTTTCAGCAATTACCCAACGCCCTCCCTTCATGTATCACTCATGGGGTTCGCAAAACGCCTGGCTGCGACAAATCGCTACCAGCAACTATTTGTATCTGCATCCCGACACCGCGAGTAAATATCAAATAGCAGATCTCGATTGGGTGCATGTGGATTCGCATCAAGGCCGCATTACCGTGCAATGTAAATTCGCGACCAATATGCAGCCCGACACGGTCTGGACCTGGAATGCCATCGGCAAACGCAAGGGCGCCTGGGCGCTGGCAAAAAATGCGCCGGAATCGAGCAAGGGGTTTTTGATTAATCATTTGATTTCCGACATCACGCCGAAAGGCGATTACGCGAATGCCGATCCGGTCACCGGGCAGGCAGCCTGGTTTGATTTACGGGTTCGTATCGAGAAAGCTGAGGCACAAACGGAAAGCTCGCCGCGTTTCAAGGATTTGAATTTCAAGGCGGCAGAAAATTCGCCCCTGCGCTACGGCGAAAATTTCAGGAAAGCCAAATGACGATGCTGCCGCCGCCATCAAAAAAGAAACTCGGCCTGGTGATCGATCTGGATACCTGTGTCGGCTGCCATGCCTGCGCAGTGGCCTGCAAAGAATGGAATGCCGGCGGCATGGCCGCACCCCTGACCGATGAAAATCCCTATGGCGCCGACCCGCATGGCGTCTGGTTTAATCGCGTGCATAGCTACACGATTGACGCACTGAGCGATCAGCCAGAAACCACTCTGCATTTTCCGCGTTCGTGCCTGCATTGCGAGCAAGCTCCTTGCGTGACCGTTTGTCCGACTGGCGCCAGTTACAAACGTGCCGAAGACGGTATTGTTTTAATCGATGAAGACAAATGTATCGGCTGCAAATTATGTTCCTGGGCCTGCCCTTACGGCGCGCGCGAATATTCGCAAGTCGAAGGCGTCATGAAAAAATGTACGCTCTGTGTTGATCGAATCTATAACGAAAATATTCCGGAACAATCACGGCAACCGGCTTGCGTGCAAGCCTGCCCCACTCGTGCGAGACATTACGGTGACTTGGGCGATGAAGAATCCGATATTTTCAAACTGGTCAAAGACCGTGGCGGCTTGGCATTAATGCCGGAGCTCGGTTACGAGCCGGTAAATCGCTATCTGCCGCAACGCGAACGCCGTGTCGGACAAAAACAAATAGACATAAAGGAAGAAGTATTGGATACCGAAAAACTGCCGCCGATGCTACGTTGGCTTGATCGTGTATTGAGCCGATAGGATCACTGCCGATATGCATCCCGCTTTTTCCGTCATCTTTTTTACCACGCTTTCGGGCATGGGCTATGGCCTATGGTTTTTCATCAGTTACCAATCTGTCATTGCAGGTTCCGAATATGCAAAAAGCACTACTTCGGGATTGCTGATGGGATTTATTTTGGTATCTGCAGGCTTGCTGAGCTCCACGTTGCATCTCGGAAAACCATTGCGTGCCTGGCGCGCGTTTAGCCAATGGCGTACAAGCTGGCTTTCACGCGAAGGCATTTTGGCCATTGCGTGTTTCGTGCCTGCAACTGTCTGGATTGGGCAATCGTATTTACAGGGTGATTTTATTTCGTACCCGGTGTTAGCGATTTTGCTAGCGCTGTTGTCTGCCGCTACCGTTGCCAGCACCGCGATGATTTACGCCAGCCTGAAACCGATTCCGGCTTGGCAGCACGATTATGTCGTACCGGTTTATTTACTGTTCGCGTTGTTGACTGGCGGATTGCTGGGAACCGCGCTTGCTCCTGCACAGCCAATAAGCAGTGTTGAATTACTGAGTTTCGGTTTTATCCTGCTGGCCATCCTGCTGGCGGTAATGAAAAAACGTTATTGGAAAGATATCGACTCGCAAACCCTACCATCGCGCGCTTCGGCACTTGGGCTAAAGCCTGATCAGGTCGTCAGTGTATTTGAACGTCCGCATACCGAGGCCAATTACTTAACAACAGAAATGGGATTTGTATTAGCACGCAAACATTCTAAAAAACTGCGGATGATCGCCATCATTTTATTTGCCTGGCTGCCAATTTTCTTTTGCACGGTGGCATTGATGCTTCCGCAGATATTCACCGCTTATCTGATGCTGGCGGCCGTTATTTTCGCCTACCTTGGCGCAGTCGTCGAACGCTGGCTATTTTTTGCCGAAGCAAAACACGCAGTGATGCAGTATTACTAGAAATAAACGTAGGAGCGCTCACGAGCGCGATTGCAGCTTACGACAATATCTAATCTTCTCATGGCTGCTCGCCAACGCCATTAAGATTTTCGCAGGTTTATCGCGCTCGTGGGCGCTCCTACAAACTACGATTTTTCAACAGGGACTCAACAACTCCCGGATCGGCAAGCGTCGAAATATCGCCGAGTTCTTCCGGTTTATTCTCGGCAATTTTTCGCAAGATACGACGCATAATTTTTCCCGAGCGAGTCTTGGGCAATCCCGGTGCCCATTGGATAACATCGGGCAAGGCAATAGCGCCAATTTCATCGCGGACTCTTTGTGCGATGGCTTTACGAAGTGTTTCGCTTTCAGCGACACCGACATTCAAGGTGACGAACGCATAAATCGCCTGGCCTATGATATCGTGATCAAAACCCACCACGGCAGCTTCGGCAACATCGATGTGTGCGACCAAGGCACTTTCTACTTCGGCGGTGCCAATGCGATGGCCGGACACATTGATCACATCATCGACGCGACCAGTAATCCAGTAATAACCATCTTCATCGCGACGGCAACCATCGCCGGTGAAATATTTTCCCGGATAGGTTTTAAAATAAGTTTCAATAAAGCGTTGATGGTCGCCGTACACCGTTCGCATTTGGCCGGGCCAGGAACCGAGTAAAACCAGATTGCCTGATGTCGCACCTTCGAGAATATTTCCGTGTGCATCGACTAATGCGGGCTGCACGCCAAACATCGGCGTCGTGGCCGAGCCGGGTTTCAAATCGGTTGCGCCGGGTAGCGGTGAAATTAAAATACCGCCGGTTTCGGTTTGCCACCAGGTATCGACAATCGGACAACGTGAATCACCCACTACACGGTGATACCAACGCCAAGCTTCCGGATTAATGGGCTCGCCAACCGTGCCAAGCAAACGCAAACTTTTTCGCGATGTTTTGGTAACGAAGTCATCGCCCTGACTCATCAAGGCACGAATGGCGGTGGGCGCAGTATAAAAAATGCTGACCTGATGTTTATCGATCACGTGCCAGCAACGCGATGCATCGGGATAGGTCGGCACGCCTTCAAACATTAGACTGGTCGCGGCGTTCGCGAGCGGGCCGTATAAAAAATAACTGTGGCCGGTAATCCAGCCAACATCGGCGGTACACCAGAAAATATCCTTGTCCTGTAAATCAAATACCGCTTCATGCGTAAAGCTGACATAGACCAGATAGCCGCCGGTGGTATGCAAAACACCTTTGGGTTTACCGGTTGAGCCGGACGTATAAAGAATGAAGAGCGGATCTTCGGCATTCATGATCGCCGCTTCGCAATGCTCGGGTTGCGAATTCACCACGGCAGCGAACCAGCGATCGCGTGGCATTTGCATTTCGACAATGCCTGCCGTGTGTTTAACCACGAGCACGGTTTCAACACAGGTCGTGCCCGGTTTTTTCAAGGCAAGATCGACATTGTGTTTAAGCGGAATTTTTTTACCCGCACGGATGCCTTCGTCAGCGGTAATGATTAATTTAGACTGGCAATCTTCAATACGACCCGCTAAAGATTCCGGCGAAAAACCGCCGAATACGACGTTATGCACGGCACCGATGCGGGCACAGGCCAGCATGGCAATGGCCGCTTCGGGAATCATCGGTAGATAAATCGTTACGCGGTCACCTTTGCCGATGCCGAGATTCTTCAGCGCATTGGCGCACTGGCAAACGCGGGCATGTAATTGCCGATAACTTATGTGCTGCGCGGGAACCGATGGATCATCGGCTTCCCAGATAATCGCAGTCTTGTTACCGTTTTTTTCAAGATGCCGGTCGAGGCAGTTTTCGGCAACATTTAATTCACCGTCTTCAAACCAGCGGATATGGAAATCTTTCAATTCAAAACTGGTGTTTTGAATTTTGGTCGGCTTCTTTTGCCAATGCAGACGCTCGGAAATTTTTCCCCAGAATTCATCCGGGTTCTCGATCGATTCGGCATAAAGCTTTTCGTAGTCGTCGCGGGTGTAGCGGGAAGATTTTGCGAAATCGGGTATGACCGGAAACAGGTTCGACATAAGCACCTCTTCTAGCAAGATGATTAGTGTGCGACCAAAGCAGCATTTTTGCGAGCCTTGAAAATAAACGTAGGAGCGCCTTTAGGCACGAAAACTCTGCGATAGTCTGTCGCGCCTAAAGGCGCTCCTACGCCAACAAAAAAACCCGCCTTTCGGCGGGTTTTTAGAATGCATGGATCCCGATTTTGATCGGGATGATCTTTGCGCTGTGCGCTCAGATCACTTGATCTTGCCTTCTTTATACATCACATGCTTACGTACTTTTGGATCGTACTTCGACATTTCAAGTTTACCTGGAATGGTTTTCTTGTTTTTATCAGTGGTGTAAAAGTGGCCAGTGCCGGCCGAAGAGATCATGCGGATCAAATCGCGTTTAGATGACATGGTGAGTTCTCCTTAGATCTTTTCGCCGCGCGCACGCAGCTGGGCAATGATGACATCGATACCATTCTTGTCGATGGTACGCAGGCCATTGTTGGACACTTTCAACTTCACCCAACGATTTTCACTGGCAACCCAGAAACGGCGTTCGTGAACGTTTGGCAAAAAAGTGCGGCGGGTTTTGTTGTTTGCATGGGAGACGTTATTACCCGTCATCACGCGTTTGCCGGTAACTTGGCAGACTCTGCTCATGGCATACCTCGAATTAAGAATGGATTATCCATAGCCCGGATAAAATCGGCCCCGTCGATGAAACTGACACGTAATGGGAAAGGAAATCGTGGACTTGAGCGGCTTTTACGTTCAGCAGCGACCCGTACGGGCGGTCCAGCGAGCCGGTGATTATGCCTGTGTTTGGGGGTGAGGGCAATGAGAAAGTCGGGCTTGGGACTGGGATTGGGGGCTAAAAGCGAGCAAAAGTTGGGCCAGTGCCTTTGAATTGGGGCTATGACGTGTAGCTAATTCGCTAAATAATTCGAAGACATGCCAACCTTAAAGCCAACACCCCACGTAGGAGCGCTCACGAGCGCGACCAATCTTAAATCTGCGGTGTCAATAAACAAATTTAACGCCATCGTGCTGAGCTTGGATGACGCACATTTTTTTGCGTCGCAGACCTATCGCGCTCGTGAGCGCTCCTACGGGTGTAGTCATAGCTGTGCACAACAGCATGTCATAGGATTATTGCGAAGCACGCTTTTCAGCCCCGAGTCCCCAGCCTCCAACCCCCAGCGTCTCTAATGCTCCGCCTTATCCCGATGCCAACCGCGATGCTTGATATCCAGATAAAGGCTATAGCAGGCTGTAAAGCTGGGAAACAGGTTTTGCAGCACGCCGACTGAGTCCTGTTTGGATGAAAACAGGAAATAACTGAGAGTCATCAAGCTGCCAACAATGCTCATGTACCAGAAAAAACGCGGGATCACGGGCTTACCGGCCCGTTTGGAGGCCACAAACTGCACCAGCCAGCGACCGCCAAACATGAAGGCACCGGTGTAACCAATCAGTTTCCAAGCGGTGATATGCAAGCCAAAAAAACTCAGCCAGACGATTTGCTCATTCATCGTGGTGCTTCCTTGACGCCAGTTACTTTGCTGCGTTTTATCAACCAAGCGACGCCACGTAAATCTTTCAGCCCGACCCAGGCGCGACCCAGATTATTGTATTTCGAGACGCCGCTGCCACGCTCGCGGTGGTTCACCGGCACGCTGACCGATTGAAAACCGGCGCGCTTTACCAACGCCGGCAAGTAGCGATGCATGTGGTCGAAATAAGGCAGATCCATAAATACGGCGCGTTCAAATAATTTGATGCCGCAACCGGTATCGGGCGTTTCGTCTTTCAAAAAACTGGCGCGGATTGAGTTGGCAATTTTAGATGCCCAACGCTTGCTGCCGGTATCTTTTCGGTTAACACGCCAACCGGCGAATAATTTTATTTCCGGCGCAGCATTATTTCTTGCTTCGATAAGTTTGGGGATATCGGCCGGATCGTTTTGGCCATCACCATCGAGTGTTGCAATCCAGACGCCGCGCGCGGCTTTCACGCCATTACGCACGGCTGTACTTTGACCGCTTTGTCGCAGGTGTTGAACAACGCGCAGCTCCGGCACCGACATCATCAAGTCTTTCAAGACCTGAAAACTATCGTCCTTGCTTTGATCATCGACATAGACAATTTCGAAACTGTGTTTGCCACGCAAAGCTGCAACAATTTCATTCACCAGCGGCGTGACATTATCGCGCTCGTTGAATACCGGCACGACGACAGAGAATTCCGGCGAGTTGTTCAAGCTTTATCTCCAAAATAATCGCGGCACCAGTTTACTACTTCAGGCAAGCCTTGCTCTATGCGGATGCCGGGCTCAAAACCGAACGCCGCTTTTGCGCGAGAAGTATCGGCCATGGTTTCGACCATGTCACCGGCTTGCAGTTCCTTGTAATTTTTTTCGGCCTTTTGGCCGGCGGCGTCTTCTATGACTGAAATAAAGCGTTCGAGTTCTACCGGCGTGTGATTACCTAAATTGAAAATTTGGTGCGGTGTATTTTCCTTTGATGGCGCGCCTAACGCACCCAGCACACCGGCAACAATGTCATCGACATGAGTGAAGTCGCGCCGCATTTTTCCGTAATTGAATACATCGATCGAACGCCCTGCCAACACCGCACGGCTGAATAAAACCGGCGCCATATCCGGCCTGCCCCAAGCGCCATACACGGTAAAAAAACGCAGCCCCGTGCAAGGCAGTTGATACAAATGAGAATAAGAATGCGCCATTAATTCATTGGCTGCCTTGGTAGCAGCATAAAAAGATAAAGGCTGGTTAACGCTTTGCTCTTCCGAAAACGGCGGCTTCGCATTGCCGCCATACACCGACGAAGACGAGGCATAGACTAGATGCCTCACCGCGTTATGACGACAGGCTTCCAGCATATTGGTGAAACCGATTAAATTGCTGTCGGCATAAACATTCGGGTTGGTAATCGAATAACGCACACCGGCTTGTGCTGCGAGGTGAATTACTCGCGTTGGCTTATGGCTTGCAAATAATTGATTGATTTTTTCGCGATCGATCAAATCAATCTCGAAAATTTCCACATCCGGACAAATGGCTTTTACCCGATCTCGCTTTATTTGCGGATCGTAATAATCATTGAAATTATCGAGCCCGATAACTTTTTCGCCGCGTGTCTGCAAGGCTTTGCAAACGTAGCTACCAATAAAGCCTGCGGCACCGGTGACAAGTATGGTCATGATTCTTTTTCTGTTCTTGATATTAGGACGAGCGGTTCACGGCGATGATGAAAAACCGCAATAACCAGTAACTCTTCTGGTCTCGAACGGTAAATCAGTGAAAATGGAAACTTGCGCAATAGCACTCGCCGACATTCTCCCTCAACAAGCGTAAATGCATCGGGATTCCTTATTGCCGAAGCCAGAGCTGCCTCAAGCGCCCTTGCGAACTCCAGGCCCAAACCCAGTGCGCGAGATTCATACCAGTCTTGTGCAGCAAGAGCTTCGTTCCTGGCCTCTGGCCGAAAAACAATCTGCATCATTGCTTGCCGAGAAACAGCTCTGAACGAATTTGTTCCCAGGAAATAGCATCACCCGGGTTCAGATCATGCGCCTGAATCCGTTGCTGAATTTCTTGTCGCTGTTCGGACGTTAAGATAAGCGCCACAGGATTTTCAGTCGCGATACTGTCCCAAATATCTTCGGCGAGCTGGATACGCTCGGCAACAGATAAATTAAGGAACTCGCGATTACTCTGGCTCATGGGGAAAGTATAGTCCTGAATTTAATTATTCGGCAGGGCCACGAATTTTTTCCAAAATGCCATCGAGTGCATCCAGACCATGATATTGAATAACCAGTTTGCCGCGACCACCGCGACCATGCAAAACCTGCACTTTGGTATTCAGGCGTTCGCCCAATTCGCGTTCCAGCGTTGCAATATCGGCATCGGCTTTTTTGACTGGCTTGGCAACGGTTTTACTCGGTATTTTTCCGGCCGACAATGCTTGTGCACGGCGCTCCACTTCACGCACCGACCAGCCGTTTTCTGCGGCTTCTCTCGCTAACGCAATCGCTGCCGGTGCTGCAAGCGTCAACAAGGCACGGGCATGGCCCATTTCCAGTTTTTTGTCTTCCAGCAATTTGCGAATTTCGTCCGGCAGTTCCAGCAAACGCAGCATATTGGAAACCGCAGCACGTGAGCGACCCACGGCTTCGGCGGCTTGCTGGTGGGTCAGCGAAAATTCATCAATCAATCGCGACAAGGCCAATGCTTCTTCAAGCGGATTCAAATCTTCACGCTGAATATTTTCGATCAAGGCCATCGCAATAACGGCGCGATCATCGACCTCGCGCAATACCACTGGCACTTCTTTCAAGCCGGCAATTTGTGCGGCACGCCAGCGGCGTTCACCGGCAATAATTTCGTACTGGTCTTTTTTCAGTAAACGCACAACGATGGGTTGAATCAAACCCTGCACGCGAATCGAGTCGGCCAGTTCATTCAAACGGGCCGGGTCCATGCCGGTACGCGGCTGATAACGGCCGGGCTGCAATTTTTCAACCGCAATATTTAAAAGGCCGTCACCAGCCAATTCGGTTTCGGTCGCTGCTGCCAGACTTTTGCTGCCGCCGCCAAGCAAACTGCTCAGGCCACGCCCTAATGCGGGTTTTTTCATCGCCATGCTATTTCCTTACTTCTTCTGACGCTTTTTTCTTCTCGCGACGAATAATTTCGCCAGCCAAGCCCATATAAGCAACACCGCCGCGTGATGCCTTGTCATAACCCACGATACTCTGGCCATGACTCGGGGCTTCGGCCAAACGCACATTGCGCGGAATTATCGAACGGAAAACCTTGTCGCCGAAATGCTTGGTCAGTTCACCCGACACCGCATTGGCCAGATTATTCCTGACATCAAACATGGTGCGAACCACGCCAACGATTTCCAGATTCGGATTCAACTTCGCTTTCAATGCATCAATGGTATTGATTAATGCCGACAAACCTTCGAGCGCAAAATATTCGCATTGCATCGGCACAATAATGCCATCGGCGGCTGCGAGTGCATTCAAAGTCAATAAAGACAGCGACGGCGGGCAATCAATCAAAATATATTGATAATTTGCACGCACGGTTTCGAGCGCGGCTTTCAAGCGTTGCTGGCGATCCGGCAAATCCATTAATTCAATTTCAGCGGCGGTCAAATCAATATTGCAGGGCAATAAATCGTAGCCTTCTGCCGTTTTGATAATCGCC
>JAYSXB010000065.1:0-13459 GCA_043717775.1 Arenimonas sp. | reverse complement strand
TTGATCGATTATTTGAAGTGATTTTGGTGAATATTTTTCGTGTGTTGATGACTCGTGATCATAGGCCCACTGGTTTGTTGGCGGGCATGGCGCAGCCGCAAATTGCCCGCTCGTTGGTCGCCATGCACGCACAGCCTGCGAAAGATTGGTCGCTTGAAAAACTCGCGAAAGAAGCCGGTATGTCGCGTAGTGTTTATGCTGCGACTTTCAAGAAAATTCTCGATACCACACCAGTCGATTATCTAGCTCAATGGCGCTTGAGTTTGGCGCAACAACGATTACGGTCCGGGCAGTCGCTTAAACAAATTGTGGATGAATTGGGTTATGGCAGCATGGCGGCATTTTCGCGCAGCTTTAAAGCACGTTGCCAAATGTCGCCTCGTGAGTGGCGCGCGCAGCAAATATAAGCCTGGTAATCTTGTCAATTGCTGTTACAAAGCGGCTATGAGCTCGACTTGACGCAGGCTTGGCGATACTCTGCAGGCTACAAATTTCAGGCATGCCCGCATATGAAGCTTCAAAGACTTCTGGCGATCAAGATGGGTTTCTTGATTGCAATTTTTTCTTCGGCAAATACAAGCGCGCAAGTCTGTGCAACGCCGGGTTTGTCGGGCCCCAATGCAAGCCTCACTGGCACGCTTAATAGTTATTACCCCGGTACCGGTTCAAATGTAGGCATCGGAAGTACCTCTATTCCGGTCGGTGCAATCGACACCACCGGTGGCGGTGTTAACACTGCCATTGGTACTGGTGATTTATTGATTGTCATACAAATGCAGGGCGCTGAAATAAATAGTTCCAATAGTGATTGCTATGGTGACAATGTCGGTACGGCCGGTTGTATTACTCGAGTAACCACCACATCAAGTTATGCCGGTGGTAACACTTCAAACAATTATTTGGCAGGCAACTGGGAATATTGCACCGCTATTGGCCCGGTAGCGGCGGGCGCCGTTGCGGTGCGCTGTGCCGGTGGTGCAGGCACTCTCAACGCCTACGCTGCTACAGCAGCGACGGCAACTGTGGGCGCTTATCGTTACCAAGTGATTCGCGTACCGCAATACAGTTCGGCTACTTTAACCGGCACAGTAACTGCCGCGACTTGGAATGGTTCCACTGGCGGCGTAGCGTCGTTGCAAGTGGCAGGTGTTTTGACAATGGGCGGTAATTCCATCGATGCCAGTCGTCGAGGTTTCCGTGGTGGTGGTGTGACCTTTGTTGCACCGTATGGCCCGCCAGTGATTGATCCGGTCAACGGCACCAGTTTTTATCGAGCCGTTGCCGGTGGCATTCCTGGTGGCGAGCGCGAAGGTAATTTCAAAGGTGAAGGCATTGCTGGTACACCGCGTTTGGTTTACAACGGCACTGCTCAGGTGGACACCGGAATCGATGGTTATCCCGGTGGTTCACGCGGTCGCGGCGCACCCGGTAATGCCGGTGGTGGCGGTAATAATCAAAACGGCGGCGGCGCTGGTGGTGGCAATGGCGGATTAGGTGGCAATGGCGGCGGCGGTTGGAATGATGCTTCGCGCCCAACCACATTCCGCGACAGTGGTGGTCATGGGGGTGATGGTAATACTCGAGGTGGTAATAACTTGAATTTAAGTATTGACCGCATGATTATGGGCGGCGGCGGCGGGGCCGGCCATGTCGATGGTGGCGGTACTGCTTGTGATAACGGTGCTTGGGGCGGTAATGGCGGCGGTATTGTTATCGTAAAAGCGGGTTCGTTTTCTGGAAATGGTTCTTTACTTGCCGATGGCAATACGGGCTTTCGACCCAATTTCCCCAACTGTACCGATGCAGCCGGTGGTGGCGGTGCGGGTGGCAGCGTGTACATCGCCAACGATAGTGGCAGCCTCGCGTCATTGACGATCAATGCACGCGGTGGCAACGGCGTGAACTCCAGTTATGCCGAACACGGCCCCGGTGGTGGTGGTGGTGGCGGCGTAGCACGTTATACAACATCGGGTGGTGCGCCATCGATGACAGTCACCGGTGGCACCAATGGACTTGATGCCAATGGCATAGCCCAAGGCGGGTTTCCGGCAACACCGCAAGCCTGGTTTTCAACCCCGGGTGCCAATTCAACGATTGCATCGCCAGCAACGCCTGCAACAAAAACGACGCCACCGGCGACTACCTGTTTCCCGAGTTTGACTGTTACCAAAGCAACCACAACGTCCAGTATTTCTGTCGCCACAGGTGCTGTTGCCAATTACAGCATTACGGTCACCAATGCCAATTCCGGGGCAGCGATTGGTTCCTCGATTGTCGATAATGCCTTGCCGACAAACTGGACTGCCGGGACGGTAAGTGCTGTTACATTTACCCCGGCGCTTTCGGCAACGACACTCGGTGGCTATGTCGAGTCGGCAATAGCAGGGCAACCTGCCGTAGCCAACTCACCTGGAGCACCGGCCAATTTATTAGCCTTGGCGACTGCGCCGTCTTCATTAACAGCGCCGTTTTTTAGAAATCTTACAATTCCCGGCAACGGTAGCGTTACCTTGAATTATTCCGTAACCATTCCCGATGCCGCAGGCATCGGCACCTATCACAATTCGGCCGGCGTGCAATTTCTTGATCCAACACGTAGCACGGCAACACGAGTCGTTGCTGCAAGCACTAACAACACGGCCAATCGTTGTTCATCGGCAGGCGCGAGCACCACTGGTTGTTCGGCGAGTGGCAATACCGTCGCGGCAACTGCCTTGACTGCCTATGAAGCAGGCGGTGCGGTGGCAGGCAGTCATTACAGTGGCTTGGTCGCTGGCACCACAGGCGAAGACGTTACTTTATTGCCGGATTTATCCATAACCAAAACGGCTAGTGCTGCGAACTTTACAGTAGGGGCTGCTGGTCAGTCCTACACAGTTATTGGACGCAATAATGGCCGCGCCATTGCCGATCAAGTCTTCAATACCAACCAGGCAACGGATGCCTTGGCGACAGCTCTGGTCGCGCCATCATTAACGATAGCCGACACCTTGCCAATCGGCATTACCGTGAGTTCAGTCACCAGCAGTAATGCAGTGGTCTGGACCTGCACACCTAATGGCGGCAATACCGCATTTACTTGTGCCTCGAGTGCGGCGGTTTATCCACTTGCCGCTGCGACGAATTTTATCACTGTAACGGCAAATGTCTCGGTGGCGGCAACGGCATGTCCGGGCCCAAACAACAATACAGCCACTATCACTACACCTACATTGGGTGATAGCAATGCAGTCAATAATTCGGGCAGTGTTTCAACCACCACCAACTGCGCGGCCGACCTTACCGTGGCGAAAAACAATAGCGTGGTCAGTTTGGTGTCTGGCGCATCGACGGTTTATACCCTGACCTTTACCAACACCGGGCCTGCCGCCGCCGATGGCGCAATCGTGCGTGACACCCCGAGCGCTGGATTAACTTGTGCTGTGACAAGCTGCACTCCAACTGGAAGCGCACTGTGTCCGGCGTTCGGTTTGTGGCCGAATCTATTAACCGGCGGTGGTTTGACTATAGCAACGCTACCGGCCACCAGCAGTTTGAGTTTTGGTTTGACTTGCAGCGTGACGGCCACAGGTTTTTAAAGCATTCTGCTTTCGTAGGAATATGTTTTTGTGGGAGCGTCCGTCAGGCGCGAATGACTTGCTGCGATGTTTGAGGTCGCTGTGCCACCGAAAAGGGCATTCGCGCGCCACAGGGATGTATCACTACAAATTACCGATTCGTAGGAGCGCCTTCAGGTGCGATCGACAAATCCGGCGAGGTTTTTCGCGCCTGACGGGCGCTCCCAAGGGGATGACGATCTTTTAGCCGCAGACAGTTGCACCTTTTTTTAAATAATTTTCAATGAAATCTGGTCGGTTTGAATGCAATCTTCCGCCGTCTGCGTCGCATGCTCCACCGCCATCCGCAACATGGTCGGTGTGATATAGCCACGATGCACGCGGTCAATTATGGCCATATAAAAACGACCGAATAAATTGGTGCATTGAACGCGGGTGCCGAGTGTAAATTGCACTTGGTGCTGATTGATTGTTTTTACGCCAACACAGGAACGGAATTTTAGGTGCTTGTCATCGGCACCCAAAATAACCTGTGAAAAAGTATTGTCGGCGTTTGTATGCTGTTCCAATACCGGGAACCGATTGGCAAATAAATGATCACGCTGTTTCGATAATAGCGATGACACCGGACAACCCAGTGGTGAAGTACGCAAGCCGATGGGTTTTACCAACACATTTCTAAACGCCATCATGCGCGTGACGTTGGCAGGTGGATTTTCCAGAAAACCATCCAATAGTGCAGCCAGTAATCCGGAAGCATTTTGGTGGCCGACCGCGATGTCGTCAAGTGTCAGGCAGAAAGTATCTTCGTGATGGAATTTCTCGTTGCCAAATTGATGGCTCAATAAAGAATCCTTCGGCGTCGATTCAAGTTCGATGACGGCAAGACCACCACTGCGTGAGGCAAATCCGGTCGAGCCACGCCATTTACTCCAGGCGCCACGCATCGTGCCGAGGCTGCCGCGATAGGTTAAACACGCGGCGCTGAGTGCGCTACCGGCCGGAGCGTCCAGTGATAGCGAGGTCGTGACAATTTTGCCGTGATCGAAATTATCTTGTTCAATAATGTCGATAATGTTTTGTGGCAGCAGCTGTGTGAGCGATGGAATATTGGCTTGATTATCGATCACTTTTTGACGCAGCGGTTCCGATAAATTGCCACCCAGTTCATTGGTGTGACAAGACAGTGCGAAGAAAACCGGATGCGATGAATTTTCAATCAAGGGAAAAAATTGATGCCAAGTCTCGCCACCAAAACGTACCGTGAACATGCAGTCGGGTGGAATATTGATGTAGTGCAAGGCTTTTACGAAATTATTCGGGTCGCGTTCAATTTGTTCGGACGATGCACTCGAGAATCGTAACTGCGCGCCGCCACTGCCCGATACCGCCGTGAATATTCGATGCCCGGCATGGCGATGAAAAGGGTGACCCTTCGCACCAACAGAAAAAGTGTAGAGCGAAGTCGCATCGCCTTTTTCAAAGTCAGTACCGGCCAGTTTTGCCGATGGCTCGTCGAGCTCATCAATAAAATCTTGATGCGCTTTTTGTCGCGCCAGCACGCTTTCGTAAAGATGATTGCCGGAGCCATGACCGAGCTGCGCGATCAACGAAACCTCAACCGGAAGACCGCCAGACTTTGAAATAATTTTAGCAGAGGGAAAAGTATGAACCACTTGTGTCATCGGTAACACGGAATACCTGCCTGGGTTCAAAACCCCGAAAAGAATGCGTTTTCGCTATGAACAATTCAAGCAAATTGTACGCCATTATCATGATGCCGTCGTAGGAGCGCTCACGAGCGCGATTACAGGTTGGTTTCGTGATGTCGATTACGGTTGCTTTGCCTTGGCAAATGCCGCAGCTAGCGCATTATTAGGCACTGGCTGGCTGGTATTGTCACGCGGCTTTTTCGCAGGTGCGGAGAATTTATTGGAAGCGGCCACGCGCGCTTCGGTTTTGCCTGCTTGGCCTGCATTGGAAGCTTCGACTGGATCACTCAGGCGACAAGTCAATGCAATACGTTTACGTTGAATATCAACTTCAACGACTCTAACTTTAATAACATCGCCAGCCTTCACGACTTCTCGTGGGTCTTTGACGAATTTATCTGCCAAGGCCGAGATATGTACCAAGCCATCTTGATGCACACCAATATCGACAAACGCACCAAACGCGGCCACATTGCTGACGACACCTTCCAGAATCATGCCGACTTTCAAATCTTTTAATTCTTCAATACCTTCGGCAAAACTGGCGGCCTTGAATTCTGGACGTGGATCGCGTCCGGGTTTTTCCAGTTCTTTCAAAATATCGCGAACCGTCGGAACGCCGAATTTTTCATCGGTGTAGTTTTCCGGTTTAAGGCTGCGCAGAAATGCGCTGTCGCCCATCACGCTTTTAATTTCACGCCCGCAGTCTTTGAGAATGCGTTCCACAACGGGGTAAGCCTCGGGATGCACCGAGGAAGCATCCAGTGCATTTTTGCTATCGGCAATCCGCAAAAAACCGGCGCATTGCTCGAATGTTTTTTCGCCCAGTCGCGATACTTTCAGCAAGGCTTGGCGCGAACTAAATGGACCGTGTTGATCGCGATGCGCAACAATATTTTCCGCCACCACGGAGCTTAGGCCCGACACCCGTGCAAGCAATGCGGACGATGCCGTATTGACGTGCACACCAACGGCATTGACGCAGTCTTCGACTTTGGAATCGAGCGCACGCGCCAGGCGGTACGGGTTGACATCGTGCTGGTATTGGCCAACACCAATCGCTTTCGGCTCGATTTTTACTAATTCGGCCAGCGGGTCTTGCAGGCGACGAGCGATCGATACCGCACCGCGAATACTCACATCCAGATCGGGAAATTCTTTTGCCGCTAATTCCGAAGCCGAATAGACCGAAGCACCGGCTTCGCTGACCACAATTTTCTGCATTTTTAAATGCGGATTTTGCTTGATTAATTCACCGGCCAGTTTGTCGGTTTCGCGCGAGGCCGTACCATTGCCGATAGCAATAAGTTCGACCGCATGTTTTTCGCAAAGCAGTTTCAAACTATGCAATGAAGCGTCCCATTGTTTGCGTGGTTCGTGCGGATAAATGGTATCAAAGGCCACCAGTTTTCCGGTTTTATCAACGATCGCGACTTTCACACCGGTACGAATTCCTGGGTCCAGCCCGAGCACGGTGCGGGCACCGGCAGGTGCTGCGAGCATCAAGTCTTTCAAGTTGTCGCCGAAAATATTAATTGCTTCGGCTTCGGCTTCCTCGGTGGCCTGGCCGAATAAATCCAGCATAAGATGCAGGTGTAGTTTCGCGCGCCAGGTCATGCGGCAGGCATCCATCAACCAGCGATCAGCGGCGCGCTCAAGATTTTCGATGCCGGCCATTTTTGCTACGCGACCGGTGGCGTAAAGATTGCCGGTTTCGATATCGGCACCGGGGTCTAGGTCGAGAAATAAAATTTCTTCGCGGCGTGCGCGTAATAAAGCCAGTAAACGATGCGACGGAATATGGGCAAGCGCTTCCTTGTGATCAAAATAATCACGATATTTTTCACCGGCCTGTTCTTTGCCTTCGGCGACTTTGGCGCGAATAATGCCGACTTCGTTCATCCATTGTCTTAGCTCGCCGACCAGTGTCGCGTCCTCGCCCCAGCGCTCCATCAAAATCGAGCGCGCGCCATCGAGTGCTGCTTTGCTGTCGTTGATATTGTTTTCGGCGTTTAAAAATTGCGTCGCGAAATCTTCTGGCACAAGCTGCGGGTTATTCAGCAAACCATCGGCAAGCGGCTCCAGACCGGCTTCGCGTGCAATTTGTGCTTTGGTTCGGCGTTTGGGTTTGTAGGGTAAATACAAATCTTCTAGTCGCGACTTGTTGTCGGCTGCGTTAATTTCATTGCGTAATTCGTCGCTGAGTTTTCCTTGCTCTTCGATGCTGGCAAGAATGGCTGCGCGGCGTTCTTCAAGCTCGCGCAAATAATACAGGCGAGTCTCCAGATTACGTAATTGGGTGTCATCCAAACCTTCGGTGACTTCTTTGCGATAACGCGCGATAAAAGGCACGGTCGCACCTTCATCCAGAAGACCGATGGCGGCGATGATTTGATGGTTTTTTGCTTTGATTTCTTTGGCAATGATTTGAGCGATTTTATTATTGGGCATGGTTTATTTTGTGTGATATTTTTAATGAAGAATGACGTAGGGTGGATCCCACCGTTTTTTGGTGGTATCCACCGGAACTCCATCGCAATTTGTGCTGGGAATACTATGGGTGTTTTCTGAAACACTTTCGCAATCTGCGGTGGAATCACCAACGGCGTGCCGCCGGTTGATGGTTTCACCCTACGCGCTACGTTCTCCACATTACGCGGGCGTTCCATCCGGGTTTTTCTCGAGTAGCCATAGGCCGGCCCATAATTTTGGGTCGAGCGAATAGCCTTCGGCCATTTTTTGTGTGAGCCAGCGTGGGGCGTCTTTTACGGGTACTTCATGCACAATGATATTTTCGCTGTCATCGCCACCGCCGGTATTAATACGGATGAGATTGCGCGCGCGTGCGAAGGCAATGAGTTCATTGCTCATGCCGGCCGAGCTTGGGCCGATGATCAGCACTTTTACTTCGTCTGCTTGCCAGCCGGTTTCTTCTAGTAGTTCACGTTTGGCGGCAGCTTCAATGGTGTCGCGTTCATCCAAATCGCCGACCAAGCCGGCAGGCATTTCAATGGTGTTGCAATTCATCGGGACCCTGAATTGTTCGACAAATAATAAATTGTCATCAGGCGTAACTGCAATCACAATAACGGCCGAACCGGCATTGGTGCGTTCGGCGTATTCCCAGTTATCGCGTTTTTTTAAACGCAGATAATGGCCTTCATAAAGGGTGTCGGTTTTATTCATGGTCTTATTGTAAGGGTAATTCCAGTAATCGACGACGCGTCATCGGGCCGAAGCGTAATTTTTCGCAGAGTGGAATCAATAAATCACGCTGCACGCCACGCCGAGCCGCCAATCCAAAATCATCCGCCAATGGCACATCGCAAATCACGGTGGCAAGCTGGCGTGATAACAAGGCGATTTCGCGATGTTCTTTCAGACGTTCCGCATGCTGGGCACTACCGCGAATGCGAAGGAAGGGAATCTCCGCGACACGGTCGAGCAATGCATCAAGGCTGCCGAAATGTCCGAGTAAAGTGGCTGCTGTTTTAGGGCCAATGCCGGGCACGCCGGGAATATTATCGACAGCATCGCCGGTGAGTCCGAGAAAATCAGCGATTTGATGCGCATGCACGCCATAGCGTGCTTTGACGCCTTCACAGTGCCAGCGGTCATTGCGGGTGAAATCCCATTGCGAATCACCAGTATCGAGCAATTGCGATAAATCTTTATCAGCCGAAATAATCGTAATATTCTGACCGGCGTCCCGGCAGTGTTTGGCGGCGGTGCCGATTAAATCATCGGCTTCATAACGACCGTTTACCAGCACTGAAAAACCCAGAGCACTGCAAACTTCCTGACAATAGGCGAATTGTCGTTTTAGTTCTTCCGGTGCCGGATCGCGATTGGCTTTGTAGGCAGGATATAACTCGTTTCGATAATTGCTTTCCAGCGAGGCATCAAACGCAAACGCACAGCGCTGTGGTTTTACTTTTTCGACAAAATCCAACACAAAACGCGTAAAGCCATGCACGGCATTGACCGGGTTGCCATCAGCATCATCAAATTCCGGCGGCATCGAATGCCAGGCGCGGAAAATATACAGACTCGAGTCAATCAAATAAGTCGTCGAAGAACTCACAGACTAAGATCACTCAATAAGTCTTCCAATTTGGGTCGCAGACGTTCGGGTGCTGGTTCACTGACATTGCCGATATGGATAAAACCAAGAATACATTCGTCTTCGACAAGGCCGAGTTTTTTTGTAATCACCGCATCATAGGCGGCCCAACCGGTTAACCATTGCGCGCCAAAACCCAATGCTTGCGCTGCTTGCAACAAAGCAAAACACACCGCGCCGCCAGATAAAATTTGCTCCTGTACCGGCACTTTATGGTTCGGTGTTAGGTGCGCAATCACAGTGACAATGAGTGGTGCAAATGAAAACCGTGCCCGATCTTTTTCAATCGCCGCATTTGGCGCATTGGCATCGATTTCAATGGCACGTGCAGCAAGCAAGTTGCCCAAAGCAAGACGAGTGTCGCCCTGGATTTTCAAAAAACGCCAAGGCACCAGCTTGCCGTGATCGGGCACCCTTAGCGCAGATGTCAGCATTTGCCGTATTTCTTCCGCATTCGGACCGGGGCCATGAAGCGTACGTGAGGGCGATGAGCGGCGTTGATCGAGCGTTTTTATGAGATTCATGTAACAAATCTTAACATTCAAAGGAAGGCTGCGAAAAAGTGAGAGCCTGTTCACAGATTATATTCCTTTGAACGCATACTTTAGTCATGCCGACAACTCTATCCCCCCAAGAGTTTCCCAAAGAGTAGCTATGAGCCAGAACGAATTTCATGTGCAGGGTCAACGGTCGTATCAAAACGATCCGGAACTGTTCAACACTTTACGCAAACATACTATCAGTCATCTAACGATGGTGCTGGGACGCGTGTTGGGTAAAGCCGATGATTGGTTGTTCGATCTTGCCCAGAAAGAAGAAGTGTTGATTGGTTCACCGCATATGGATTCCATGCGCAAATTACGCATGGCACGCACACCACTCGAAAATGGTTTCAAACGTCATTTTGATTCCGGTTTTGAATCGATGCGTCATGGTATTCAACAAGAACTCAATGCCGGCCGTGTGATGAGCTTGGTGGCTGATGACGAACTGGAAGTGCAGCTCGCATCCGAGTTTGTGGTCGAGGCGGTCGTCAATGCGCACGGCCCTGCTTTAAATGTTATTGCCCAGCGTTTTGCTGCCATGGTTGGCGTGCAACAACTCGAGCCAAGTTTGAATCCTTTAAGCGCCGCTAATTTGGCTAATTCAATTTATGTCGCACAACGCGACGTGCAATTGCCGCCAAGTGTTCGCGTGGTGTTATATAAATATTTCGAACGCGAATTAGTACAGAGTCTTGGTAGTTTGCTCACGGAATTGAATGCTCGCATGTCTGCTGCCGGCATCCGCTCTGAATTGGGCAATCCGCGTCCGGTTGATGCTGCGCCAGAACCAGCAGCTGCGCCTGCCGCACAACGCAGTGCGCAAGGCAATTCCGACGACAAGCAGATGTTTGATGCCCTATGCACCATGCTGCATGCCTTCCGCCCGCAAATGAATGGTGGCGGTGCTCGCGGCAATAACAATCATGTTGCGAATACGGGTTCAGGCACAGGCACAGGTTTTTCAGGGGGCCAAGGTTTTTCTGGCGCCGCTACGAATTCCAACGAACGCCCAATGGCGATGGCGGAAATGGTGTCGGTACTGTCTTTATTGCAAAGACAAGTTCCGCAGGCTGTACATGCAGCGATGATGGATCCGAAAGTATCGCTTGCGCATGATCTGAAAAAAGAAATGTTGCGTAGCGCGAAAAACATCGGCGTGCCAATGGATCAAATTCGTTTGAGCCAGGATGACGAAGATGCGGTTGATTTAGTCGGCATGTTGTTTGATGTGTTATTTGACGAACGCGATTTTGAACAACTCGCGCGCGGATTGATGTCGCGTTTGGTAGTGCCGTATGTCAAAGCCGCCGTGATTGACCGTCGTATGTTCATGAATAAAGGTCATCCGGCACGCCGTTTATTGAATTCACTCGCTGAAGCGGTTGAAGGCAATAAAGGTGAAGGTCCGCAAGAACGCGAGTTATTGCAAAAAGCAGAAAACACCGTGGACACCCTGGTTGCCGACTTCAATGAAGACATGGCAATTTTTGAAACGCTGGAACAGGAATTACGCAGCTTTCTGGATCAGCACCGCCGCCGCATGGAATTGGCAGAGCGTCGTGCTACCGAAGCCCAACGCGGCCAAGAGCGTCTGGAACAAGCCCGCACACTGGCATCGGCAGAATTGGCAAAACGGGTTTCAGGTTTAAATTTACCGGCCGCGGTTGACGATTTTTTCAGTCGCTGCTGGGCACATCATTTGTCGATGATTGCACTTCGCGAAGGTCCCGACAGCCAGCCTTGGAATGCGGCACTCGGCGTTGCCGATGCACTGTTGGAATTATTGCCCAATGCCGAGCATCCCAATCGCCACGCGATTGCGCCTTCGATGATCAATATGCGTGAGCCGCTTGAGACCGTACTGGCAAGTTCCGGTATCACTGGTGAATCGGCACAACAGACCATTCGTGGCCTGCAAGTAAGTATGGAGTCGATGGTGCAGCAACCTGCCACGGTACAAATTATTGCAGCGCCTGCGATTGAAGCGCGCAAGCCCTTGCTTTCGGTGGTCTCCAACAAAGATGCTTTGGACTACAACGTCGAAGACATTCCCGTGTTGCGTAATCTGGCCGTTGGCATGTGGGTGCATTTGGCAGCCGATGATGACAAGTTACACCCGGCGAAACTGTCCTGGATAAGCCCGATTTCGTCGCGCTTGATGTTTGTCAATCGTCGCGGTGTGCGCGTGTTGGTAGCATCGCTCGAAGAGCTGGCCGCCATGAAGAAACAAGGCAAGCTCATCGTGCGCGAACAAGAAAATCTGTTCGACCAAGCCATGCAAAGCGTTATGGGTCGCCTGAAAACCGAAGCCCAATGACAGTGGCACCTTAAATCCGGTAGCATCACCCAGTCGCCCTGCTAACGAGCGGGGCATAGTCTCGGGGAAGATGCGCATGTCGGTCACCATTGCTTTTGTCAAAGAAACTGCTGCTGGCGAACGCCGCGCGGCTTTATCGCCGGAAACCTGCAAAAAACTGCTCGCATTAAAAACGAAAATCCTGATTGAACGCGGTGCAGGATTGTCCGCGCATTTCACCGATGACAGTTATGTTGGCGCAGAAATTTCCGACCAGCGCGATGAAATATTGGCAACTGCCGACATTCTAATTTGTGTACAAACACCGCCGAATTCCGATCTCGCAAAATTAAAATCAGGTGCCGTAGTGATGGGTTTGTTGGCACCGCATGCCGACGCTACACGCGTGCAAAGTTTTATCGATAAAAAAATCAGTGCATTCCCGCTGGAAAAATTACCGCGTACCACACGTGCGCAAGCAATGGATGTGCTGTCCTCGCAAGCCGGTATGGCGGGTTACAAAGCGGTATTGATGGCCGCGCAATTGGCACCGCGTTTCTTCCCCATGCTGACCACGGCTGCCGGCACTATTCGTCCTTCAAAAGTGTTGATTGTCGGTGCTGGCGTTGCCGGTTTGCAGGCGATTGCAACGGCGCGTCGTCTTGGTGCGCAAGTCGAAGGTTTTGATGTGCGTCCGGAAACCCGCGAACAAATTGAATCACTCGGCGGAAAATTTCTGGACCTCGGCGTGTCGGCGGCGGGTGAGGGTGGTTATGCCCGTGCCTTGACCGATGAAGAGCGTGCCGAGCAACAACGCCGCTTGGGTGAGCATCTGAAAAATGTTGATGTGATTGTGACTACCGCCGCTATTCCGGGCCGCCCGGCACCGAAAATTATTACTGCTGCGATGGTGACGAATCTGAAACCCGGTAGCGTGATCGTGGATCTTGCCGCAGAAACCGGCGGCAACTGCGAACTGACCAAACCGGGTGAAAATTATGAAATCAATGGTGTATTAATTTCTGGCCCATTGAATTTACCAAGTCAGGGTGCGATGCATGCCAGCGAAATGTACGCACGTAATGTTTTCAACTTTTTATCACTGATGATTGATAAAGAAGGCGTGTTCAAACTCGATTGGGATGACGAGCTGATTGCCAAAACATGCCTGACGCATGATGGTGTCAATAAAACTGCGTAGGTTTTTCGTAGGAGGCCGCTTGCGG
>JAYSXB010000064.1:0-2037 GCA_043717775.1 Arenimonas sp. | reverse complement strand
CGGTGTATCACGTGCAATCGTCGGGTAAAAAAGAAGTCACCGGTGCCAATGTATTGGTCGCCATTTTCGGCGAAAAAGATTCGCATGCGGTTTATTTGCTGCAGCAACAAGACATCACACGCCTGGACATCGTGAATTTTCTGTCGCATGGCATTTCTAAAATTCAGGATTCCAACGAGGACAAAAATGCCTCGGATGCTAAAAACGATAGTGAAGCAGGCGAAGAACCCAAAGGTAACCCGCTGCAGGAATTTGCCAGCAACCTCAATGATATGGCACGTGAAGGTAAAATTGATCCCTTGATTGGCCGCGAAGACGAAGTCGAGCGCACGATTCAAGTACTGTGCCGTCGCCGTAAAAACAATCCTCTGTATGTCGGTGAATCGGGCGTAGGCAAAACTGCCTTGGCCGAAGGTCTGGCGTATCGAATTGTCGAAGGTAATGTGCCTGAAGTACTACATGACGCCATTATTTATTCCTTGGACTTGGGCGCATTAGTCGCCGGTACCAAGTATCGCGGTGATTTTGAAAAACGCCTGAAAGGTGTTTTGGCGCAATTGAAAAAAGAACCACGTGCCATTTTGTTTATTGATGAAATCCACACCATTATCGGTGCCGGTTCGGCATCCGGTGGCACCATGGACGCCTCTAATCTAATCAAACCGGTGCTGCAAAACGGCGAGTTGCGCTGCATCGGTTCGACAACCTTCCAAGAATATCGCGGTGTGTTTGAAAAAGACCGCGCGCTGGCGCGTCGTTTCCAGAAAATTGATGTGGTTGAACCATCGGTTGCTGAATCCGTGGCTATTTTGCATGGCCTGAAATCACGCTTTGAAAAGCATCACGAAGTGCAATACACCTCGGAAGCTATTCAAGCCGCCGTTGATTTATCGGTAAAACATATTGCTGATCGTTTATTGCCCGATAAAGCCATCGATGTGATTGACGAAGCAGGTGCACGTCAGCGCCTGCGCACGCCAGAGCAGCGTAAAAATATTATTGATGTGGAAGAAGTTGAAATCATTATTGCAAAAATGGCGCGCATCCCGACCAAGCAAGTGTCCGCCTCGGATAAAGATGTATTGCGTAATTTAGAACGTAATTTAAAAATGGTGATCTTCGGCCAAGACCCCGCCATCGAAACCTTGGTATCGGCAATCAAGATGGCCCGCTCTGGTTTAGCGAATCCTGAAAAACCGATCGGTAATTTCCTGTTCGCAGGACCTACCGGCGTTGGTAAAACCGAAGTTACTAAGCAATTGGCCATGCAGCTGGGTATTGAGTTGGTACGTTTTGATATGTCGGAATATATGGAAGCGCATTCGGTCAGTCGCTTGATGGGAGCACCTCCGGGTTATGTGGGATTCGACCAAGGTGGCTTATTGACCGAAAAAATCGTCAAGACCCCGCATTGCGTATTGTTGCTGGATGAAATCGAAAAAGCCCATCCCGATGTCTATAACGTGCTGCTACAAATTATGGATCGTGGCGTGCTCACCGACAGCAATGGTCGCGAAGCGAACTTCAAGAACGTGATTGTGGTGATGACAACCAATGCCGGTGCAGCGCTTGCAGCACGTCGTACCATGGGTTTTGTTGAACAGAATCATGCTACCGACGCCATGGAAACAATCCGCAAGGCCTTTACACCGGAATTCCGCAATCGTCTTGATGCGATCGTGCAGTTCCAAGGCCTCGGCTTTGATCATGTATTGCGCGTAGTCGATAAATTCCTGATTGAGCTTGAAGCCCAGTTGCATGACAAACACGTGACTATTTCGGCAACACCGGAAGCTCGTCAGTGGTTGGCAGAAAATGGTTTCGATGCACAAATGGGCGCACGCCCCATGTCACGTTTGCTGCAAGACAAGATCAAACGCCCACTCGCCGATGAATTATTATTCGGCAAACTGGTCAACGGTGGTCGCGTTAGTGTGATGGTAGAAAACGGCGAGCTGAAAATTGACACGCAAGCTGAGCCGGAAAAACTATTGCCTGCGACGGTGGATTAAACTTCCCGAGATATCATCTCTCCAT
>JAYSXB010000063.1:0-5240 GCA_043717775.1 Arenimonas sp. | reverse complement strand
AACCAGACTTAAATATTTGAAAGTGTTATTCATGATTATTCCTTAAAAACCCACTTGGACGCTGGCATAAACGCCGCGTTGATTGTCTTTAATAACGATATTGCCCAGGTCGGCATACGCGACAGTAAAGGACACATGTTTGTTGGGCGCATAAGCGATGAAGGCGTCGAACCAATTGTCTTCGGTGGCAATGCCGAGGTTATCGGGCTTCATACGATATTCCAGCCCAACAGCCCATTTTTGGCTGAGCAAATAAGCCGCCGAGACTTCCAGCTGAGGCTTGTAGCTATCGTTTTTATCACCACCAAAACCGAGGATTCCGATTTGATTGGCTTTGGTAAAACGCAGCGTACCGTTAATCAATAAACCATCGGCTAAAAATAATTTTGTCGCGGTCACATAGAAATCAGTACCGGAATCGTTTTTAGCACCAACGAATGCGAGCACGCCGAGTTGATTATTTTTTTTGTACTGCACGCCGACCGAAATTTGCGGCATCGCGCTATCAGAATTCACTACCAAATCACCGGCTACGCGTACTTTCAGCCCAACAATACTTTGCTTGAAAGTAAAGCCATCACCCAAGCCCAGCAAGCCGCCGACCTGCTCGGTATTAAATCGCTGTTCGGCAAAACTCAATTCAACACGATTATAAAACCCGACCATAACACCAGCATCATCAAGATGATATGCGCCAGTATTGACTCGAGTATAAAAAGCATTGGCACCAATTTCGTCATCGGTGCCGTAGCCACCAATTACTGCCCAAGGCGTCAAACCACCACCAGCGGAGCCTTCTAATTGGGTGACGCCGCCGGTGAGCAATAATTTACCACTGGTTTCAAAATCACTATTTACTTTATCTGCGGCAAAGGCATTGGCGGTAATACTCGCCAATAGCATGCACAAGAGCTTGGGTTTAATTTGTTTAGCTGACATGATTGTTCCTGAAGTGCTTCTTAATTAATTTCTTTGAGGGCAATTTTCTAAAGCTTAGTTTTTCTTGAGCTTTTCCGGCGGCGCACTAATTGTTTTTTCTGGCACCATGGGCGCGTTATTTTTCGGTGCGATTTTGATTAAGCGCCAAACGCCTGCAACACCATCGCCACCGGCATCACCACGCTTCACATCCGATACCCAGCGATACAAAGGCTTCCCTTTGAAAGCCCACTGAAGTTTTCCATCATCTTTACGGGTAAAGATGGTGAAAGAGCCTTTGGGTTTGGATTCTGGTTCGGCATACATTGGCGGCCACAATAAGCGGCATTGCGCGAAGCAGGTAGTTTCATTAGGCACTTTGTCGCCGTCGTAGGTATAAACACCACGACCTTTTATTTCGACAAGAATGTCGCCACGCTGCCTAAATGGTGGATCTTCTTTATTGGGTATTGCTGCAAAAGCCGAGCTTGCGAGTAAAAACAAGCTAGCACTGATCATTAAAAATTTTGACATTCTCATTCCCCCTTGTTGAACACACGAAAGCCGCGTTGTATCAATATACGCGTGGACTAACGATGGCGGATGCAGTTTTTTTATTGCAGTCGTGAAACTTGCGTGAAAGAGGCTTGAAACACCAAGCTCAGAGCATCATGGCCTTATCAAGAATTTCGCCGCGAATAAGAAACAAGGCGCCATGGGGTGCAGTAAAATGATCGTGTGGCATACCAGTAGGCGACAATAAATAATCGCCTACAAAATATTCGGTCCCTGCATGCACGATGGAACCTTCAAGTACTAAACATTCTTCGTTTTGGCTGTGTTGATGCTTGGGAACACTGGCGCCTGGCTGTAAACGCCAGAGTGCGGTTTGGCTACTTTCGCTTAAATCCTCACGCAAAATTTTGATACTCACACCCGGGAAAATATCGCGCCATTGGCCTTCGCTCTTACGCGTGACTTGCATGGTCGGTCTTGCAAGGCGTTGCATAATAGTTGCCAACATGCGCTGGCGGATAACTTCCGCTGGTGCAAGTTCAGGTATCAAGCCGGCATTGGCCGCCAGCAAGATATCAATGCAATTATCATTTTTCATATTCATCATTATTCCTGTCCTACCAAGACAGCCCGCAGTGCTGCCAAACCGCGACGGCAATGCGACTTGACGGTGCCCAACGGCAGATTCAAGGCATCGGCAATTGCCTGGTGACTCAAATCATCGGTATAGGCCAAACGTAAAACCCGCTGCTGAATGTCGCTCAATTCCTGCAAGGCTTTTTGAATGGCTTTGCCACTCGACCAAGCTTCGGCAATTTGTTCCGCATTCAACCCTTCACATTCCATATACGCATCGTCTGGGTGTTCTGGATGCAAAGATTGATGCGCGGATTCACGTTTGGTTTTGCGAAGCCGGTCCACCGCCCGACTCCATGCCAAGGTATTCATCCAGGCCATTGCCGAACCACGCTCGGACTGGAAGCTAGCGGCCTTGTCCCAGACCTGTAAATAGACATCGCTAATCACTTCTTCGGCATCGGCTGCATGTCGCAGCACTCGCATTACCACGGCATAAACCCGCGACACCGTGCATTCATAAAGTTCTGCCAAGGCTTTGCTGTCTTGTTTTGCGACACGATGAATCAACTCGCATTCGTGCGCTGCGATGTTTTCTGATTCTGGAGATAAGAGCCGAGGTTGCATGGCTGTAACAATACCGCATGCAGCCAGGCAAAAAAAAGGCGGCCGATGAAGGCCGCCTAACGTCCCTGCTCTAGGGTTGGAGCCGATGGCTTCCCGGGGAGAGATAAACCATCAGGCACTTATATGAACGCAGCAAAGCCAAAAAAGCGGACAGGCCGCATCGAAAAAAAATTTGCCATACCAAAAAGCTGCATAAAACAAGGCTGTCCCCGCGACAGCTTTGGATTACACTAGCCGCGCAGCAGCCGGGTGGCCCGCTGTAAGAATTCATCAAACCCTTTACTTACAAACACTTGCGGACAGGCTTTCGATTTCGCAGCGACCTTGTTTCTTGCGCAAATCGCTATCTCATCCGCCCGGAGCTTGCCATGATTTTTGAAACCCTCGCCCAGACTGGTCACGAAGAAGTGGTGTTTTGCCACAATAAAGACGCTGGTTTGAAGGCGATTATCGCCATTCACAATTCTGTACTCGGCCCAGCTTTAGGCGGCTTACGCATGTGGCCCTACGCCACCGAACAAGACGCATTAAATGATGTGTTGCGCTTAAGCCGCGGCATGACTTACAAAGCAGCCGTGTCGGGTTTGAATTTAGGCGGCGGTAAAGCAGTCATTATCGGCGACCCGGGTAAAGATAAATCCGAAGCCTTGTTCCGTTCTTTCGGTCGCTTCGTGAATTCCTTGAATGGTCGTTACATCACCGCTGAAGACGTTGGTATTGATGTGAACGACATGGAATATGTTTTCCGCGAAACCGAATTTGTCACCGGCGTACATCAAGTACATGGCGGCTCGGGCGACCCATCACCGTTCACCGCTTATGGCACCTTGCAAGGCCTGATGGCGGCACTGCAAGTCAAATATGGCAATGAAGATGTCGGCAAATACAGTTACGCCGTGCAAGGCGTTGGACATGTCGGCATGGAGTTCGTGAAATTATTACGCGAACGCGGCGCAAAAGTATTTGTGACCGATATCAATAAAGAATTAGTACAACGCGCGGTCGATGACCACGGTGCCGAATCAGTAGCTCCCGATCAAATTTATGATGTCGATATGGACGTCTATTCGCCATGCGCATTAGGCGGTACCGTCAATGCAAACACCTTGCCGCGTTTAAAATGCAAAGTGATATGCGGCGCTGCTAATAACCAATTGGCGACCGACGAAATTGGTGATGAAGTCATGCGAAAAGGCATTCTTTATGCACCCGACTATGCCGTCAATGCCGGTGGCTTGATGAATGTCTCGCTCGAAATTGATGGCTACAACCGCGAACGCGCCATGCGTATGCTGCGTACCATTTATTTCAACCTCGGCCGCATTTTTGAAATCAGCGCCCGCGACAATATTCCGACTTACAAAGCGGCTGATCGTATGGCGGAAGAACGTATTCACTCGATTGGTAAATTACGTTTGCCGCATCTGGGTCTTTCGGCGCCGCGCTTCCAGGGGCGTAGCAGTCGTTGATTCGTGGGGAGACGTAAGAGCGTTTAAGCTCAACACTGTTGAATTGTCTCTCGTCTTACCCTTCACGTCTGCCGCTTTAAACTCTTCTCCCTTCTCACCCCTCCCGGATTTTATGCGCCCCTTCTCACTCGGTGAAGACATTGATGCCCTCCGCGATACCGTTCGCAAGTTTGCGGAAAGCGAAATATCACCGCGAGCCGCCGCGATTGATCACGAGAATTTTTTTCCGCAGGATTTGTGGCCGAAATTAGGCGAGATGGGTTTGCTCGGTATTGCTATCCCGGGCGAATACGGCGGTTCGGAGATGTCGTTTCTGGCGCATTTGGTGGCGATGGAAGAAATTTCCCGGGCTTCAGGCTCAGTGGGTTTGAGTTATGTCGCCCATTCCAATTTATGCGTACAAAATCTTTATCACAACGCCAACGAAAGCCAGCGACAAAAATATTTGCCGAAACTTTGCAACGGTGAACACAAGGGCGCGCTTGCAATGAGCGAACCCGGCGCCGGTTCCGACGTGGTGGGTTCGATGGCATGCCGCGCTGAAAAACGCGGTAATGTCTGGGTCGCCAATGGCAATAAAATGTGGATCACCAATGGGCCGGAAGCCGATGTGCTGGTGGTTTATATGCGCACTGCCGGAAAAGAAGCTGGT
Source organism: Arenimonas sp. (assembly GCA_043717775.1). GTDB lineage: Bacteria > Pseudomonadota > Gammaproteobacteria > Xanthomonadales > Xanthomonadaceae > Arenimonas. The sequence goes on along the minus strand of JAYSXB010000063.1, from coordinate 482 downwards.
TCACGCTGCATGACCGCATTTATCGTGGAAAAAGGCTTTAAAGGTTTTTCAACCGCACAAAAACTCGACAAATTAGGCATGCGTGGTTCAAACACCTGCGAATTGGTATTTGAAGATTGCGAAATTCCGGAAGAAAATATTCTGGGTGAAGTGAATCAGGGTGTTAAAGTCTTGATGAATGGGCTGAATACCGAGCGCTTAGTGATTTCGGGCGGGCCTTTGGGCTTGATGCAAGCGGCACTCGATATTGCCCTGCCCTATGTGCGCGAGCGCAAACAATTTGACGTGGCAATCGGCACCTTCGGCTTAATGCAGGGAAAAATTGCCGACATGTACACCGCATTGCAAAGCTCGCGTGCGTTTGCCTATCAAGTGGCACGGGATTTTGATGCCGGTCACAATTCCCGCATTGATGCAGCCTCGTGTTTACTGCATTGCTCTGATGCGGCCGTGCAAGTGGCTCTGGAAGCCATCCAATGCCT